>NZ_JBHYMK010000013.1:0-151472 GCF_042743065.1 Streptomyces sp. NPDC058872 | reverse complement strand
CATGCTCCGCGACGGGACCTTCTACGAGACCCGCACCCCCGAACCGGCCGCCGCATGACGCGCTCGACCTTGACGAAGGACATAGAGGCACCCCCGCAGAAGGGCGGTGACGGTCGAGGAGCAACCATGATCGACACTTGATCCGCCCGTGCCATCGGGCGGGTCCCATTCGACACCGGGGGAATCGTGACCGTGCTACCGCACCAGCACATCGGACAGCCACAGGAGGGCGGCCACATGGTCGTCTGCGGCGACGACGGTCTCGCACACCGTCTCGCCGCCGAACTGCGGGACGTGTACCGCCAGCGCGTCGTGCTCGTCGCCCCCGGCGACCCGGCCGGCGCGACCGGCCGCTCCGCCGTGCTGATCCGGGCGGCCCGGCTGCTGCGTCGGACCGACGAGCCGGTCACCGGCGTCCCGCACCCGCGTGACGTCGTGTCCTCCTCCCCCACGGAAGCGGCGCTGTTGCGGGCCGGAGTGGACCGGGCGGCGGCCCTGGCCCTGCTCTACGAGGACGACGAGACCAATCTGCGCGCCGCGCTCGCCGCCCGCCGGCTCAGCCCCGGTCTGCGGCTCGTGGTCCGCATGTACAACCGCAAGCTCGGGCAGCACCTGGAAGAGCTCCTCGACCAGGCGACACTGCTGTCCGGACCCGAGAGCGACCGGGCGGTCCTGGACGCCTCCACCACCGTCCTCTCCGACGCGGACACGGCGGCCCCCGCGCTCGCCGCCACCGCCGTCGCCGGCACCAGCAAGATCGTCCAGGCCGACGGGGTGCTCCTGCGCGCCGCAGAACGCACCCCGCCCGGACGGGACGAGGTGCCCGACCCCGGCCTGTGCACCCTGGCCCTGCTGTCCTCCACCACCTCCGACCCCGCAGGTGCCGAAGGCTCGGAGTCCAGCGGCCCCCAGGGACCCCTGCTCCTGCCCGACGACAGGGCCGTGGCGGGCGCCAGCGGTCGTGGCAGCGTGGTCCTGGAGACCGTCCGGTACGCCGGCCCCACCCTGTCCTCCCGGCGCCGGGCGCGTCGGGGGGCACCGTGGCGCGAGCTCTTCTCCAGCCGCCTGCGATGGGCGCTCGTCGGCATCGTCGCCTCCGTGTTCGCGCTGACGCTCACCACCACGCTGCTCACCGATTCCGACCCCGTGCACGCCGCGTACGTCACCCTGCTGGACCTCTTCGCGATCAACGATCCCGCGATCGACGCATCGGTCACCCACCAGGTCCTCCAACTCCTCTCCGGGCTCGTCGGCCTCGCCCTGCTCCCCCTCCTCGTCGCCGGTGCCCTGGAAGCGCTCGGCACCTTCCGCGCGGCGGGCGCGCTG
Source organism: Streptomyces sp. NPDC058872 (assembly GCF_042743065.1). Taxonomy (NCBI): domain Bacteria; kingdom Bacillati; phylum Actinomycetota; class Actinomycetes; order Kitasatosporales; family Streptomycetaceae; genus Streptomyces; species Streptomyces sp. NPDC058872. Next base: position 150,146 of record NZ_JBHYMK010000013.1, on the reverse strand, counting down.
AGCCGCCCGCCCCGGGGCCTGTCCGGCCACGTCGTCCTCCTCGGCCTCGGCAAGATCGGCACCCGGGTCCTCGCCCGGCTCCGGGAGCTCGACATCCCCGTCGTCTGCGTCGAGGAGGACCCGGACGCCCGAGGCATCCCGCTGGCACGCGGTCACGGCATCCCCGTGGTCCTCGGTGACGTCACCGAGGACGGCGTCCTGGAGGCCGCCAAGATCCACCGGGCGCACGCCCTGCTCGCCCTCACCAGCTCCGACACCACCAACCTGGAAGCCGCGCTGTACGCCCGCTCGGTCAAGCCCGACCTGCGCGTCGCCCTGCGCCTCTACGACGACGACTTCGCCACCGCCGTCTACCGCACGCTGCGTGCCGCGCACCCGCGGGCCCTCACCCGCAGCCGGAGCGTCTCCCATCTGGCGGCGCCCGCCTTCGCCGGCGCGATGATGGGCCGCCAGATCCTCGGTGCCATCCCCGTCGAACGCAAGGTGCTGCTCTTCGCCGCCCTGCTGGTGGCCGGGCACCCCCAGTTCGAGGGCCGCACGGTCGCCGACGCCTTCCGTCCGGGAGCCTGGCGCGTCCTCGCCCTGGACACCGCCGCCCCCACGGCCCGCCGCCCCGACCTGGCCTCCTCGCACCAGGTGGGGGACGCCCCCCAACTGCTGTGGGACCTGCATCCCGGCTACGTCCTGCGCCCCGAGGACCGCGTCGTCATCGCCGCCACCCGTCGGGGACTCGCCGAACTCCTGGGCGCCCCTTACCAGCCGGGCGCCACCACTCCCTGACCGGCCCTGACCGGCCCTGACCGGCCTCGTGCCCGCGTCCGGAAGCGGTCGGGGAAACGCACCGGTGATCCGGGGCCGCCCGCAGACGCCCCTGCGGCGCCCCGCCGTCGGTGTCCCGGGCGTGCCGCGCCGGTTCCGGGCCGCGGAGGCTCCGGTCGCCGGCCGGTCGGCTCGGTTGGAGACCGGCCGGCCTCGGGCCGAGGGCCGGTCGGCCCTGTGCCGAGCGTTCCCGGCCGGGCACCTTGGAGGTGACGGGCGGACCGGGGGCGGGGGTGCCCGACTCCCGCCCGGTCCGACGGCCGGGAGCGTGAGCGGCGATGATGTTCTGGTACGGCAACGGCATGAACGGATGGGGCTGGTTCGCCATGTCCGCCGGCATGGTGCTGTTCTGGGGGCTCCTCATCACTCTCGCGGTGATGTTCTTCCGCGCCCTGGGCCGCTCCCCGGAGCGGCCGTCGGGGTCCCGCCCCACCACCTCGGCCGAACAGATCCTGGGCGAGCGGCTGGCACGCGGTGAGATCGACGAGGAGGAGTACCGCCGGCGCCTGAAGGCCTTGCGCGGGGAGGAACCATGAGTCCCGCGTCCGTCCGGGACGCGGGACGGCCGTGTGGCCCGGTGACGGGGCCGAGGGGAGAACACCGCCGGTCGGCCCGCCCCGGCCGCACGGTCGACGGGTGCCCCTCCCGTTCCGCCCGTGCGGTGCGCGTCTCACCGCTCTCCTCGTGCGGCACGCGCTCAGTCGTGCGGGACGAGGGCCACGGGCACCGGGCTGTGGTGCACCACGGCGTGGGCCACGCTGCCGATGTGCGCACCGAGGGTCGAATGGCGGGTGCGCCGGCCCACCACCACGAGCGAGGCGCCCGCCGCCGCCCCGACCAGTGCGAGACCGGCCGATCCGAGCACCACCCGGGCCTCGGTCCCGACCTCGGGGTACTTCGCGCGCCAGGGCTCCAACAGATCATCGAGCGAGCGCTCGATCTCCGGGGCCACGGCGAGGCGGACGTCCGGGACCATGGCGGGGCCCAGGCCCGCGAACAGCGGAAGCTGCTGCGCGTACACGACGTGGATCGGGGAGCGGCGCCGCGCGGCCTCTTCGAAGGCGAAGCCCAGTACCGTCTCCACGGGCTGCCGGAGGTCGGTCCCGACCACGACGGGCCCCCGTGGAGCGGTTGCCTCGGCCCCCACCCGTACCAGGACGACGGGCCGCTCGGCGGCACCGGCGACCGTCAGGCCGACCGAGCCGACCAGATAGCCCGCCACCGCACCGAGCGCCCGTGAGCCGAGGACCAGCAGCTCGGCGTCCTCGGCCGCACCGACGAGCCCCGGCACGGGGCCCATCGGCAGCACCCGGGTGGTCACCGACAGACCGGGATGGTGCTCGTGCAGCTCACCGGCCGTGCGCGTCAACAGCTCCTCCGCCCACGTGTCCTCGGACTCGTGCGCCACGAGCGACAGAACGGCTTCGGAGACCGGCTCCTTCGCGTACACCAGATGGACGCCGGTGCCCCGCAACAGGGCTTCCTCCGCGGCCCACTCCGCGGCGGCCTTCGCCTGGTCCGTACCGTCCAGGCCGACCACGATGCTCCGCGTCATGACCGTGCACCTCCTCGTCGGGTGTCATCCACGTCGTACGCCAGACGGGTGGTGGAGACCGACACCACGCCGTCGACGGTTGCGGACATGCGCTCGATCGCCGGGATCATCCCCCGGAAGGGCAATGCGCCGCTGAGCTCCACCCGTCCGTCGCGCACCTCGACGGCCACGGCTGACGGGTCGATCCGCAGCGTCGCGCCGAGCACGTCCTCGACGATCTCCCGACGGATGTCCCCGTCCGAGCGGAGGAAGACGCCGAGCAGGTCCCGACGGCTGACGATGCCCACCAACCGGTCCTCCTCGTCGACCACGACGAGGCGCTTGACGCCCTGGACCTCCATCAGCCGTGCCGCTTCCGACGCGGTCCAGTCCGGACGGGCGCACACCGCGGGCGCGGACATCAGCTCTTCGGCCCGCGTCCCCTCCGCCTTCGCCCGCTCCCACGCCTCCAGATCGGGAACGGCCGGCAGGCCGTCCGGCGCGGCGGCCTGGTCGGCCGTCTTGCGCAACAGATCACCCTCCGAGACGACCCCGACCACGCGGCCCTTCCCGTCCAGGACGGGAACCGCGGTCACCCGGTGCTGCGAGAGCGTGCGGACGACCTCCTTGAACGGGGTGTCGCCACGGACGCTCACCACCTCGCGGGTCATCAGCCGGTCGATCCTGCGGTGACGCATCAGCCTCTCCTTCCGTGCGCGGACGCCGTGGCCCCGTCCGCCGGGCGGACGGGGCGGCTTTCCCCGGGGCCGAGGACCGGTGGGGCGCACCCGGTCACCTCTCCATCGTGGTCGGATGGGACCGGTGCCTGCCACCGCACCCGCGGGGCGCTCATCGGGGCGGTTCCACGTCGAGCGCAAGGTTGTCGTAGGCGTACTCGATCGACGGGTGCAGGGTGACGACTCCGTCGACCGAGCGACAGAGCCGGACGATCACGGGGATGTCCGCGCGCTCCTCGACCCGGCCCGTCAGGGTGACGACGCCGTCGTCGACGTCCACCCGGATCGTGTCGGGGGCGAGGCGCAGGGTGCCGGCCAGGACGTCGTGCTCGATCTCGTCGCGGATGGCCGCGTCCCCGCGGAGGAAGGGCCGCAACAGGTCACTGCGGCTGATGACCCCGACGAGTCGGCCGGTCTCGTCGGTGACGGGAAGCCGCTTCACCCCCTTGCGCTGCATCGTCCGGGCCGTCTCGACGAGGTTCCAGTTCGCCTGGGCGGTGACGGCCGGCGAGGTCATCAACTGGGCGGCCGTCTCGGCATCCGGCAGTCCCCGTTCCCGGGACAGCAGACGGACGCCCGTCCAGCGGCCCTCCAGGTCGGGGAGCTCGGCGGTGGACCGCAGCAGATCGGCCTCCGAGACCACGCCGAGGACGCGTCGCTCCGCGTCGACGACCGGCACCGCGGAGACGTCGTGATCGGCGAAGAGCCGGGCGATCTCCTTGAACGGAGTCGTCGGGGAGGCGGTGACCACGTCGTGCGTCATCACCTCGAAAACCGTGCGGTGCTGCATGACGGTCCTCCTTCCCGGGACGCCGTGGACCCGGTAGCTCCCACCCTGCTGCGAGGGGCCCGACCCGGGGCAGTGCCGAACGGTCCCCTTCCGGGACTGTTGGCCCCTATGGAGGACGACCGCCCGGACGCACGCTGGGGGGAAGCACGGTTCCCAGGAGGCGAGGGGCCATGACCACGACCGGAACCCGGCAGGACCGGGAAGGGGAGCGAGCCGGCCGGCAAGAACACCCGGCCGGGCTGTGGGCCCGTGTCGGAGACCGGCTGATCGTCGGTGGTGCCACGGTCGGTGACGAGGGACGTGACGGCGAGGTCGTCGGGCTGCACCATGCCGACGGCACCCCGCCCTTCGACGTCCGTTGGTCGGACACCGGCCGGGTCACGCTGGTCTTCCCGGGCCCGGACGCGCGGGTCCAACACTTCGCGCCGCACGGCACGCGGGCCGCTAGGCGGCCGTGAACTCCGCCACCGCGTCCACCACACCGGGCACGGTCCGGGTCAGGCGCAGGGCCAGTTCGGCAGGAACGGACTGCGGTAGACGCCCGGCGAGCGTCACCGAGCCGTCCACGACCCGGACGACGAGTGCGGCGTCGCCCCAAGGCAGCAGGTGCGCGAGGAGTTCGTGGCGCACGTCCTCCGCGAGATCGGCGTCGGAGCGGAGGTAGACCTTCAGCAGGTCGCCCCTGCTGACCACACCGACCGGCCGCCCGTCCTCGTCCACCACGGGGAGCCGCTTGAGACGCCCCCGCCCCATCAGCCTCGCGGCCCCGGCGAGCGTGGCACCACGGGGAACGGTCACGGCCGGCGCCGACATCAACCCGCCCGCCGTCACTGCTCCGGCACCATCGGGATCCCCGCCCGGAAGCTTCCCGAGCACGTCCGCCTCGGACACCACGCCGACCACCCGCCCCTCGGCCGACAGCACGGGAACGGCGCTCACGCCCCAGCGCCGCATGGACCGGACGATCTCCTTGACCGGTGCGTCGAGCCTGGCGGAGACCACCGCGTGGGTCATCACGTCGTCGACGGTACGCGGGTGCTTCATGACGGGCCTCCCGTACTCCTGTGCTCCCGTCCGTCGGTGCGAGGGTGCCGCCGCCCGCCCCGGGACGACAAGGGCCGAACGGGGCAGCTCCGCACCCGAACGGCCTCGGCGCCGTCCCGGGAGCCTGCTGCCCGGCCCCCTCCCGTGCCCCGCCCGTACGTCGTTCCCCGCGCCCGGTCCGGGCGGGCCGCGTCCTGGACCGATCGGCCCTATCTTCCGGGCTCCGCGCGGTGCGAGCGTGGCAGGAGGTCGCCCTACGACCCGGAAAGGCGGTGGGCCGGATGGAGCTGCCCCTGGTGGTGGGGGTCGACGGGTCCGACGCCAGCCTCGCGGCCGTGGACTGGGCCGTCGACGAGGCGGTGCGGCACGGCCTGCCCCTGCGCATCGTGCACGCCTCGCTCTGGGAGCGGTACGAAGGAGTCGCACCGGCCTGGAGCACGGGTCGCCCCTCGGGCCGGGTCCTCGCCGAGAACATCGCAGCCACCGCGGCGGAACGCGCCCGGCGACGAGCCCCCGACCTCGCGGTCACCACGGACGTCCGGGCCGAGGACGCGTCCCGCGCACTGCTCGATGCGGGCCTGGAGGGAACGCTCCTCGTCGTCGGCTCCCGGGGCCGAGGCGAGTTCGCGGACCTCCTCCTGGGGTCCGTCGGCCTCCTGGTGGCCGCCCGCTCCCGCTGCCCGGCCGTCGTGGTCCGGGGGGACCGCTACGCCCTGGAAGCACGCCACGAGCGCGTTCTCCTCGGCGTCGGAGAGCACGATGTGGACGCACCGGCCGTGCGGTTCGCCTTCCGCGAGGCGGCGGTCCGGGACGCCGAACTCGACGCGGTCAGCGCCTGGCGACGCCCGGCCCACGAGCCGCGCGCCCATCCCCTGCTCAAGGGCGGCGGAGGAGTCCGCTCCGCGGAACGCTCCTCCGCCCTGCTGGAGGAGGCACTCGCCGCCGCGGCCGCGGAACATCCCCGGGTGCGCCTGCGCAGGAGCACGCTCGAAGGCCCCGCGCACAAGGTGCTCACCGAGCGTTCCGCCGCCGCCGACCTGTTGGTCGTCGGGGCCCGGCGCAGGGACGGGGTCCTCGGGCTTGAGCTCGGCAGGGTCGCCCACCGCGCCCTGCACCACGCCTCGTGTCCGGTCGCCGTCGTACCCCGGCGGCTTCCGGTGCCCACGGAAGGAGAGCAACGATGAACAGGGCCGATGACCGGCGCACCCCGCACCCTCCGCACGCCGCGAGCGACCTGGGCCGCCGGGTGGCCGCGCGCCGTACCCAGTTGGGCCTGACCTGGGACGAGGTGGCGGCGCGCGCCGGCTCCACGCCCGGCTACATCGCCTATGTGGAGGAGCGACTGCCCACGCCGGGAATCGAGTTCCTGGTCCGCCTCGCGAACGCCCTGGAGACCACGGTCCAGGACCTCACCGGGTACACGGCTGACCTCGCGCCCGGTGGGGCGACCGCCGGCTACCGGGCACGGGTGGAAGAGATGGGCGAGGCCGAGTGCTGGGCACTGCTCGATGACCACGGCGTCGGCCGGGTCGCCGTCGAGGGGAAGGACGGGCTGGCGCTGTTTCCCGTGAACTACCAGGTCGTCGACGGAGAGATCGCCTTCATGACCGCCGCCGACTCGTCCCTCGCCCGTGCCTCGACGTCCGGCGCGGAGGTCGCCTTCGAGGAGGACCACCTGGACGAGGCCTTCAGCCAGGGGTGGAGCGTGCTCGTGGTCGGGCCGGCGCGCACGGTGTCGGACGAGGACGCCGCGCGGAGGGTCAAGGACGCCGTCCACTCGACGCCGTGGGCGGGGGAGGGGCGGGACACCGTGGTGACGCTCTCACCGCGTCGGGTGACCGGACGGCGGATCCTGGTGCCGGGCGCCCCGGGCACGTCCCCCGGGCAGCCGGGCGGCGGTGCGGAGGGCACGGCGGGGACCGGCCCGGGGAGCTGACCCCGGGGTCCGCGCCACCGGGTCCGTCCGGTCGGCACCGGGGTCGCCCGATTCACCGGAGCCGGTCCCGCCTTCCAACCGGGAACCGGTGGAGCCGTCCGAGTTCCGTCCGGGAACCGGTGGAGCCGTCCGAGACGCCGACGCGGCAGGTGCGGGCTGCTCCCCTCCGTACGGTCCCGTCCTCCGTGCGTACGGTCCCGTCGCCCTCACGGCAGGGGGACGATCGTGACGGGGGCGGCACTGTGGTGGATGACCGCGTGCGCCACATGGCCCAGGTGCGGCCCCAGGGGGACCTTGCGGTTCCGGCGACCGACGATCACGAGGTGTGCGTCCCGGGCCGCCGCGACCAACTGGTACGCGGCCGAGCCCACCACTGCCTTCGCGGTCACGTCCACGTCTCCGTACCGCTTCCGCCACGGTGCCAGCAGGTCGTCGAGGCCGCCGAGGAGGCGGTTGCCCAGTTCCTCGCCGATGCCCGGGTCCATGACGGCCGCATGGCCGTACGAGGCGGGAAGCGTCCAGCTGTACAGGAAGTGCAGCGGCAGGTTCCTGCGGGCGGCTTCGGTGAACGAGAACGCGAGCAGGGCTTCGCACGGGTGGGAGACGTCGACCCCGACCACGATCCCGCCCTCGGGGGCCGCCCGGTCCTCCTCCGCCCGCACCAGGACGACGGGCCGCCGCGCCGCGCCGACGACGGCGAGCGACACCGAGCCGACGACGAAGCCGAGGACGCCGCCGAGCCCCCGCGAACCGAGTACGGTGAGGTCGGATTCGTCCGCCGCGGCCGTCAGTTCCTCGGCCGCCCGGCCGCGGGCGCGTTCGACGCGCACGTCGAGGTCGGGATGGTCCTTCCGGGCGCGGTCCGCCTCTTCCTGCAACAGCTCCGCCGCCCGTTCGGCCGGGGTGCGGGCGTACGGGACCGGTACCTCCGGGGTGTTCGGCCACTCCTCCACGTGCACCAGCCTGAGGGGCACCTCGCGCAGCACCGCCTCCCCCGCCGCCCACCGTGCTGCGGCGAGGCTTTCTGCGGAGCCGTCCAGGCCGACGGTGACCTGCGCTGTCATGGCGCGCCTCCTCACGCGGGTCCCCTCCGTCCGGGGTCCGGACCGGCGGGGACGTCCAGGACCCCAGGGTGTCGCCGCTCCTGCACGCGCCAGCAGGGCCGGGCAGGTCGTGATGGGGACCGAACGGCCCATCCCGGGGAGGGCCGTAGCGGTGTCAGCGTGGAGGTGTCGCCTCGGGAGTGCTCCCGAGCCCCGGGCGTACCGCGGAGGTGGAGCCATGAACACCGAGATCCCCGTTCGACCGGAGCTCGGCGCCGTCGTCGTGGGGGTCGACGGGTCACCCGCCGCGCGCACGGCCGCGCTCTGGGCCGCCGACGAGGCGGACCGCCGGGGCCGGGCCCTGCACCTGGTGCACGCCGCCGACACCGACCGCCGGGCCCTCTACGCCACGGCCGAGACGCTCCAGGCAGTGCGCGAAGCCGGTCGGGACCTGCTGAACGACACCGTGAGCGCGGTGCAGGAACGCTTCCCGGACCTTGCCGTCACCAAGGAGCTGAGCCGTCAGGAGCCGGTCGCGGGCCTCCGGTCCGCCGCCGGCCGCCGGGGGACGATCGTGGTGGGGCACCGTGGACTCGGCGGTTTCTCCGCCCTCATGCTGGGCTCCGTGGGACTGGGCGTGGCGGCCCGGGCAGAGGTGCCCGTGATCGTCGTGCGGGGGGAGGGCGAGCGTCCCGAGACGGGCTCCGTGACCGCGGCCGTGCACGACGCGGATGACCTGGGGTGGCTGCTTCTCGCGGCGGCGGAGGCCGAGGCCCGCAAGGCGGCCCTGCGCATCGTGAGCGTGTGGAACGTGCTGGCCCACGTCGGAAGCGTCGCGACCATGCTCGACGACCTCGACGGGATCGCCCGGCAGCGCGTCCACGAGGTGAAGGAGCTCGCCGACCGCGTCCGCGACGCGTACCCGGACCTCATCGTGGGGCACCACCTGGAGACGGGGACGAGCACGCCCGGCATCCTGATCGAGGCGAGCAGCCGCACCGACCTGATCGTGATGGGTCGTGATCACCGCCCGCTGGGGGTCGGGCCCTCGCTGGGGCGCGTCGCGCACACCCTGATCCACCACGCGCACTGCCCGGTCGAGATCGTCCCGACCGCCTTCGTCCACCCGGGCGAGGAGAAATGAACGACGTGCTGGCGGGCGTCGATCCCCGCGACCTTTCGGTTCCGGCACTGGTCTGGGCCGCCGACGAGGCCGCGCGCCGCGGACTCCGCCTGCGGTTGGTGGTCGCCGTCCCACCCGTGCACGAGCGGTTCTGGTACGACGCGCTCGCCCATCACGCCGCCCTCCGGATCCGCGCCGAGTCCGCCCTCGCCAATGCCGAGGACCTGGTACGGGACCTGCACCCCGGACTGCGGACCACGACGGAACTCGTGGCGGGGGCACCGGCCGCGGTGCTGCGGGAGGAGAGCGCGCACGCCGCACTCGCCGTCGTGGGATCGCGCCGCCTCGGTCCGGCCGCCGAGCTGCTGAGCGAGGGATCGGTGGTCGTGCCGCTGACCGCGCACGCCGCTTGCCCCGTCGTCGTGGTCCGGTCTCCGGAACACACCGCCACCCACCCGCCGACCCTCGTCGTCGGAGTGGACGGCAGCGAGGGGTGTCGGGAAGCCGTTGCGTTCGCGGTCAGGGAGGCCAGCCTGCGCGAAGCCCGCCTGCGCGCGGTCTGGGTCTGGCCCCGCTCCCTCCGGCCGCACGGCGATGAGGAGGAAGGCGCGGCCGAGCGCCGGCGCCTGTTGTCCGAGGCCGTCGTGGGCTGGGCGGAGCAGTACCCGGACGTCCACATCACCGGAGAGGTCCTGCGGGGACACCCGGTCGAGCAGTTGGCCCGCGCTTCCCGGGAAGCCCTCGCCCTGGTCATCGGGCGCCGGGGGCGCGGAGGCTACGCGGGCATGCGCCTCGGCTCGACGGTCCACGGCCTGGTGCACCGCGCCGAGTGCCCGGTGGTCGTCGCGCCCCTCCCGGATCGGGAAGGACGGCGGAACGGCCGGCCGCGGGCCCCGGGGACCGGCCAGGACCAGGGCGCCCCGACCGACCCCGACACGGCACGGGACGGCGCCGGGGAGCAAGGCCCCGCCGGCCGTTCCGTCGAACCCTCGGAGAGGTGAGGACCCGTGCGGTGCACCCCGATCGACCCCCGACCCCCCGCCCCCTGCGACCCGGCCGCCCGGCCCCGGCCGCATTGAGGAGGCCGCAGCGCCATGGAGACGAGCAGGGAAACGAAGGAACGGGCGCCCCGCGTCCTCCCGTTCACCGAGTTGGGACGGGACGACGTGAGCCGCGTGGGCGGCAAGAACGCCTCACTGGGAGAGATGACCAACCGGCTCGGCGCCGCGGGCATCCGGGTCCCCCCGGGCTTCGCCACCACCGCCGAGGCCTACGCGGAGCTGCTCGACTCCCACGACCTCCGCGGCCGCGTCACGGCACGGATCGACCGGCTGCACGCGGGCGCCCGACTCGACGAGGTCGGGGCGGCCGTGCGGTCCCTCTTCCTCGCCGAACCGCTGCCCGCAGCCCTGCGGGACGCGGTCCTCGCGGCGTACCGCCGGCTCGCCCGGGAAGCCGGTCGGGAGGACCCCGAAGTGGCCGTGCGCAGCAGCGCGACGGCCGAGGACCTGCCCGAGGCGAGCTTCGCCGGACAGCAGGAGACCTATCTGAACGTCCGTGGCGCCGATGCCCTCCTGGACGCCTGCACCCGCTGCTACGCCTCGCTGTTCACCGACCGGGCGATCGACTACCGCGAGCGGATGGGCTACGACCACCTCGCCGTCGCCCTGTCCGTGGGCGTCCAACTGATGGTCCGCTCCGACCTCGCCGGCGCCGGGGTCGCCTTCACCCTCGACCCGGAGAGCGGCTTCCCCGACGTGGTCGTGGTGAGTGCCGCCTGGGGCCTGGGGGAGACCGTGGTCAGCGGACGGGTCGACCCCGACGAGTACACGGTCTTCAAGCCGAGCGCCAAGGATCCCCGCCTCGACCCCGTGATCGACGTCCGCATCGGCAGCAAGCGGCTCAAGACCGTCTACGCGGACACCGGGTCGACGCGCACCGTGGACACCCCCGCCGAAGAACGGAACCAGCGGGTCCTTGACGGTGCGGAGATCCGTGCCCTGGCCGGCTGGGCGGTCGCCCTGGAGGAGCACTACGGCTGCCCGATGGACGTCGAGTGGGCCAAGGACGGTCGCACGGGCGAGCTCTGGATCGTCCAGGCCCGCCCCGAAACGGTGCAGTCGCGACGGCGCGGTGCGACGCTCACCCGCTGCCGGCTCACCACCGCTCCGGGGGAACCGCTCGTCGAGGGCACCGCCGTCGGCGAGGCGATCGGTCGGGGTCCGGTGGTCGCGCTGGACGCCCCCGTGGACCTCGACCGGTTCCCGCCGGGGGGCGTCCTCGTCACCTCCGTCACCGACCCGGACTGGGAGCCCGTCATGAAACGGGCCGCGGCCATCGTCACCGACCACGGCGGCCGGACGTCCCACGCGGCCATCGTCAGCCGTGAACTCGGCGTCCCCGCCGTGGTGGGAACCGGGGACGGCACCCGGATCCTGCGGGCGGGCCGTGAGGTGACGGTCTCCTGCGCCGAAGGGGACAGCGGACGCGTCTACGACGGACTGCTGCCCTACGAGGAGACCCTGATCGACTTCGCGGAACTGCCCGCCACCCGGACCCGGGTGATGCTGAACCTGGCCGACCCCTCGGCCGCGTTCCGCTGGTGGCGGCTGCCCGCCGACGGCGTGGGGCTCGCCCGCCTGGAGTTCGTCGTCGCCCACCAGGTGAAGGTCCACCCGATGGCCCTGCTGCACCCGGAGCGGCTCGACGCACACGACCGAAGGCTCGTCGAGCAGATCACCGAAGGACGGCGCGACCGCGGACAGTACTTCGTGGACCGACTGGCCCACGGCATCGCCCGCATCGCCGCCTCGCGTTGGCCGGCACCCGTCGTCGTGCGCACCAGCGACTTCAAGACCAACGAGTACGCCAAACTCCTGGGAGGCCGCCCGTTCGAACCGGACGAGGCCAATCCCATGATCGGTTGGCGCGGGGCGAGCCGGTACTACAGCGACGGTTACCGCGAGGGCTTCGCGCTCGAGTGCCGCGCGCTGCGGCGGGTGCGCGACGGGATGGGACTGACGAACGTGATCGTCATGATCCCCTTCTGCCGCACCCTCGACGAGGCCGACCGCGTGCTCGCGGTGATGGCCGGAGAAGGGCTGGTGCGCGGCGAGAACGGGCTCCGGGTCTACGTCATGGCCGAGATACCGTCCAACGTCATCCTGGCCCGCGAGTTCGCCGAACGCTTCGACGGGTTCTCGATCGGCAGCAACGACCTGACCCAGCTCACCCTCGGCGTCGACCGGGACTCCGAAGCCCTCGCCCACGTCTTCGACGAGCGGGACCCGGCCGTCGTCCGCAGCATCAGGACCCTCGTCGCCCGGGCCCACGAGGCCGGCCGTCCGGTCGGACTCTGCGGGCAACGGCCCAGCGATGACCCGGCGTTCACCGCGATCCTGGTCGAGGCCGGACTCGACTCGATCTCGGTGGCACCGGACAGCTTCGCCGCGGTCAAGGGGCACGTGGCCCGGGCCGAGTCGACGCGGGGGAACGACCCCGTACGGAGGGAGGAGTGACCATGCCCAGGAAGACACGGCACCGGGTCGTCCGGGAGGCCGAGCCGGCGACCCGACGCGGGCGACGGACGCCCGGGGGAGATCCGTCGTCCGGGCGGGGCGGGACCCGCCAACGGTTCCCGGAGGCGCCGGTCGGACGGCCCGGTCGCCCGGTCCAGACCGTCCGGGTGTCGGCGCTCTTCCTCTGAACCGCGGTGCTCCGACCGGGACGACCAGCAGGGGGCGGAAGGGAGAACGAGACCATGACCACCGCGAGGGACATCATGCACACCGGCGCGAGCTGTGTGCAGGAGAACGAGACCCTGATGGACGCCGCACGCCGCATGAGCGAACTGGGCGTCGGCGCACTGCCCATCTGCGGGCCGGACAACCGGCTCCACGGCATCATCACCGACCGGGACATCGTGGTGAAGTGCCTGGCCAAGGGCAAGGACCCGGCGCGGATGACCGCGGGGCACCTCGCCCAGGGCAAGCCGATCACCGTGGCTGCCGACGCGGACAGCGAACAGGTGCTCCGCACCATGCAGGACCACCGCATCCGCCGGCTGCCCGTGATCGAGGACCACCGCTTGATCGGCATGATCAGCGAGGCCGACCTGGCCCGCCACCTCCCGGAGGAGCGGGTGGGGCACTTCGTCGAGGAGATCTGCTGCTGACGGCATCCAGGCCCCGGTGGCCGTCCCCACCGACCCGGGCCCGTGGCGACCCGCCGGGGCCCCGCACGACGAGGAGCAGAACGATGACCACAGGCAAGGTGGAGCGCAGGCACAGCCGCTTCCCCGACTTCAACGACTGGTTCGGCAGGGAGTTCCCCGGGCTGCCCGGGTGGCGGCCCGGTGCGGCGGCCCACTCCATTCCCGTCGAGGTGAGCAGCGGCGACGGGGCGTACGTGCTCCGGGCCGAGCTCCCCGGAATGGACCCCGAGCACGACATCTCCATCACCGTCGACGACAACCTCATCACGGTGAGCGCGGAGCACGGCGAGGGCACCGAGGACAAGGAGCACTCGGAGTTCCGCTACGGATCGTTCCGCAGGACCGTCCGGCTCCCGGCCACGATCCCCGCCGACGACGTCGAGGCTTCGTACGCGGACGGCATCCTCACCGTGCGCATCCCGGTGCCGGACGAGACGGCCACGACCGGACGGAGGATTCCGGTGAAGCGCATCGACACCACGAGCGGAGGCGAACGGGCATGAACCGCAAACGGGTTCTGGTCGCCTACGGCAGCAAGCACGGCGCGACCAAGGGAATAGCCGACGAGATAGGCCGGACGCTCCAGGCCGACGGCATCGACGCCGTCGTCCTGCCGGCCGACACCGTCAGCGACGTCAGCGGCTACGACGGCGTCGTCCTCGGCGGAGCCCTCTACGCGGGCCGGTGGAACGGCAAGGCGCGTCGCTGCGCCCGGCGCAACGCCGAGCAACTCCGTCGACGACCGGTCTGGCTGTTCAGCAGCGGTCCCGTCGACGACTCGGCCGAACGGCACGACATCCCGCCCGTGCGCGGCGTCGCCCGGCGGATGAAACGGCTCGGCGCACGGGAGCACATCACCTTCGGCGGCGCCGTGACCGCCGACAACCCCGACCTGATCGCCCGGTCCATGGTCCGTCACGGCAAGGGCGGGGACTTCCGGAACCCGGCACGGATCCAGGAGTGGGCCCATCACATCGGGACCGACCTCGGCACCACGAACTGACCGGCGCCACCGTCCCGCCGGCCGATCCACCCGGAGGTGTGTCATGCACCGTCGCACGCCGCCGGACCCGGGACGCATGCCGTCCGGGAGGGTCCCCGGCGGGCGCCTCGCACTGGCCCTGGTCCTGGTGATCGCCCTGGTGTGCGGCGCCGTCGCCGCCGTGAGCCTGTGGAACACCGGGGGCCGGACCGACCGCGAACTCGCCCTCCACCGCCACCAGGTCGCGGCCACCACCACGGGGCCGGCCGAGGCCCCGCCCGCCAGCGCCCGCTACGGCGCTGCCCCGAGGGCCGTCGCACCGGCGGTCTGGCAATACCCTGAGAACGTCCGCCGGTCCGGGTCGATCCACGTCCCCGCCGGGACGCCCCCCAAGCACACCGTGACCATCTGGGTCGACGACACGGGCACCCCCGCCCGGCCCCCGGGCGGTGCCGCCGACCGCGCGCTGACCTCGCTCCTGGGCGGAAGCCTGGCCACGGCCGCCGTCGGAGCGGCCGGAGCGGGCCTGCTCGTCCTGGCCGGCCGGCGTGCCCGAACCCGACGGTTCGCGGTCTGGGAGCAGGAGTGGGAGCAGGTCGAACCCGAGTGGTCGGGACGGCTCCGGAGGCCGGGCGGACCGCCGGAGGGCGATGACGAGTGACCGCCCCGCCCCGGAGTCGGTTGACCGCCCTCCGGAGGAAGGGGACCACCCCGGAGCAAGGGGACCGCCCCGCCCCGGAACGGCGAAGCCCCTCAGCGGGCGGCGCCGGAGGCCGGTTCCGCGCCGCCCTGGTCGAGGCGGAAGGGCGGGTAGGCGTCCGTCATCAGGCTCGCATAGGCGGCGACCCGCAGGACCCAGCGGTTCAACCCGACGACCAGGTCGAACAGGTCGCGCGGATAGCGCTCGGTGAAGGCCACGGCGAAGCCGGCGATGAGGGTGAGCAGGGTGATCAGGCCGCCGCTCCACCAGCCGCCGCGCATGCCTCCGGTGAGGAAGACGAGCACCAGGTAGTGGGGGACGGCGAGCAACCACCACTTGACCAGGACCAGCGAGCGGGACAGCTGCTTCGGGTAGGCGATGTCGAGCCGCGCCGGATAGTCCGGTTCGGGCCCCAGGCTGAAGGGCGGGTAGCGGTCGGTCCCGAGGGCTCCGTACGCGTAGTACGCGACGCGCCAGGACCACCGGAGCACCCCGAGGTTGAAGTCGAAGAGGCCCCGCGGGTAGCGCTCGGTGAACAGGATGGCGAAGAAGGCGATCACCGTCACCACGAAGAACGCGATCCAGAGGAAGAACAGCACGATCCAGTGCGGAATCACCAGGATCCACTTGACCAACCAGAGCCAACGGGACAGCCGGCCGTCGAGTTCGGCCGTCACCGCCACGGGAGCGGACGGGACGCTCGGGGTGTTCATGGTCGTCACTTCCTCGTCGATTCCTCGTCGCCGTACGTGAGCCGGTCGACGACCCCCACGACGCCGTCGACGCTGTTGCAGAGCCTGAGGAGCACGGGCGCGAGGCCACGGCGGTCGACCGTGCCGCTGAGCGTGACCTCGCCGTCCACCACCTCCACCGACAGTGCGGAAGGGCTCAGCCCCAGGGTGTGGGTGACGACGTCCTCGACGATCTCCTCCTGGATCGCCCGGTCCCGGCGCAGGAACAACTGCACGAGGTCGCTGCGGCTGAGGACGCCCACGAGCCGTCCGTCGTCGTCGACCACGGGCAGGCGCTTGACCTTGGAGCGGTCCATCACCCGGGCGGCGCGCACCGCGCTCCAGTCGGGCCGGGCGACCACGGCGGGACTCGTCATGAGCGTGCCCGCCGTGTCGGGTCCGGCGCCGGCGGAGCGGCGCCGGACGAGGTCCGCCTCCGAGACCACGCCCAGGGGACGGTTCGCCCCGTCCACCACGCACACCGCGGTGATGTCGAACTCGTCCAGGAGCCGGGCGATCTCCTTGAACGTCGTTCCCGGAAGGACGCTGACGGCCGTGGGGGTCATCAGATCCGCAACGCTGCGGTGCCTCATCGCTCGCCATCCTCTCTTCTGGCCGCCCCCGCCCCCGCCCGCGCCCACCGGTCCGGGAGCGGCGGCGCCGGCCCGGGCTATGTCCGGTCCTCGGCGGTGAGCTCGCACCGCACGTCCACGACCCCTTCGACGGCCCGGGTCAGACGGGCCGCGAGCGGCACGCGCGCCGTGTCGCGGATCTCGCCGGACAGGGTCACCACACCGCCGTCGACACGGACCTCCACCTGCCGGTGGGAGAGGGGGAACAGGTGCTCGACGACCTCGCGCCGCACCTCGGCGGCGAGGTCCTCGTCCGTACGGAGGAAGACCTTGAGGAGGTCGGCCCTGCTGACGATCCCCTGGATGGTGCCGCTCGCGTCCACGACCGGCAGCCGCTTGACCCGGCGGGCGGCCATGAGACGGGCCGCCCGGGGAAGGGACGCACCCGGATCGACGGTGACGGCGGGCGAGGTCATCAGGTCCTCGGCCCGGCGAGAGCCTGCCTTGGCCATGGCCTTCCCCCGGTGCAACTGCTCCACGAGGCCGAGGCGGTGGTCGTGGAACTCCTCCTTGAGGAGCAGGTCCGCCTCGGAGACCACCCCGACCACACGGCCCTCGCCCTCGATGACCGGTACCGCGGTCACCCCCCACCGCTCCATGGCGGCGAGGATCTCCTTGAACTCCGCCCCGGGCTGGACGGCGACGACCCTCTTGGTCATCACGTCGGCGACGGTGAACGGCTGGTCGCTCATGGCCCGCTCCTGTCCTCCTGCTCCTCTTTCCCCCCAGCGTCCTGCACCCGGCCGGACGCCGGGAGGGCCGCGCAGGGCACCCCCGGGGTCCGAACGGCCCGGGTCAACGGACGAGGACGGCCTCGCCGGAGCGCGGGACGACGGCCGTCCAGCCCAACTCGTGGTCGATGCGGTCGCGCAGGGCGGCGGCCGCCGCCGGTTCGCCGTGCACCAGGTAGGTGGTGTGCGGCGGAGGGGCGCCGCGCAGCCAGTCGACGATCTGCTCCGCATCCGCATGGGCCGAGAAGTGCGGAACGTCGGCCACCTCGGCCCGCACGGGGACGTACTCGCCGAACATCTTCAGCGTGCGCGCCCCGTCCACCAGGTCCCGTGCGCGGGTGCCGGCCGCGGCGAAGCCGACCACCACGACGGCGTTGCGGGGATCGGGGAGCAACCTGCGCAGATGGTGCAGGACCCGGCCGCCGGTGGCCATGCCGGCCGAGGAGACGATCACGGCGGGCCCCTCGACGTGGTTGATCTCGATGGACTCCTGCACCGTCCGTGCGGCGAGGAACGGCTCCGGCCGCAGCGCCGCCTCGCCCTCGGCGAGGATCTCCGGCCGAAGCTCCGCGGAGCCCCCTCGCACCGCCTCCCGGTACACGTCGAGCGCGGCCAGGGCCATCGGACTGTCCACGTACACCGGGACCGACCGCGGCAGGACGCCGCTCTCGCGCAGCCTGGTCAGCTCGTGCAGGACGACTTCGGTGCGGTCGATCGCGAAGGCCGGGATGACGACGGTGCCGCCCCGGGCGAGGGCCCGCGCGATCACGGCGGCGAACTCCGACCTCGCGGACGCCTGGTCGTGCCGCCGGTCGCCGTACGTGGACTCCATCAGCAGCACGTCCGCACCCGAGAACGGCTCGGGGGGCAACAGCAGCGGGTGGCCGGGTCGGCCGAGGTCGCCGGAGACCGCCAGGGAGTGCCCGTCCTCCAGGGTCAGGTGTGCCCACGCCGAGCCCAGGATGTGCCCTCCGTGGTGCAGCCGGAGCCTGGTCCCGGCCATGACCTCCACCTCGGCACCCACCGGCACCGGGTCGAAGAACGCGAGCGTCTTCTCGACGTCGGAGTCGTCGTACAGCGGCTTGGCCGGGCGGTGCTTCGACCAGCCGTGTTCGTTCGCGTGCCGGGCCGCTTCCATCTGGAGCCGCGCGCTGTCGCGCAACACGATCCCGGCCAGCCGGGCCGTGGCCGCGCTGGTCAGGATCGGCCCCCGGAAGCCCTGGCGGACGAGGCGGGGCAGATAGCCGCAGTGGTCGAGGTGGGCATGGGTGACGACCACGGCGTCGACGTCCGCCGCGTCCCGGGCGAACCGCTCCCAGTTGCGGCGGCGCAGAGCCGCGAAACCCTGGAAGAGTCCGCAGTCGAGGAGGATCCGCGCATGGTCGCTCTCCACCAGGAACTTGCTTCCCGTGACCGTACCCACCCCGCCCAGGAAGCTGAGCAGGGCCGGTCGCGGCGTCACGGGCGCCGTGCTCGGGGCTGCCTCGGACATGTCCGGCCCTCCTTCGGAACGCCTACCCGGTCCCACCCTCGCACGCGGACCGGTCCCGCCCGGAGAGTCCGTACGGGCCCCTCCCGGGGGCCGACCGGCCCATGCACGGGCGGAGAACCGCCGGGAGCCCCGTGGCCGGGGGCCACCGCGGCGACGGGAGCGGCGGGCCGGAGGGCCCCGTGAAGCCGCCCGGCGCGCCGGATCCGGGTCGGAGCTCCGGGACCGGTCCGCCGCGGGCCCTCGTCCTGGACACGGACGGCGTGCTCCTCGACTCGGCCGGTCTGCACGCGGCGGCCTGGAAGGCCGCACTGGACCCCTGTCTGGAGGCGGTCACGGACGCCGAGCAGCCGCCCTTCGACGCCGATGCCGAGTACCGCCGGTTCGTCGACGGCCGGCCCCGCTACGACGGGGCGGCGGCTGTCCTCGCGGCCCGGGGCCTCGGGCTGCCCGCCGGAACGCCCCGCGACCCGCCGGGATGCGCGACCGTCTGGGCGGTGGCGGCGGGCAAGGAACGGGCGTTCGCCGACCTCGTCCGGACCGAGGGCGTCCGCGCCTTCCCGGACGCCCGCCCCGCCCTCGCGGAGCTCCGCTCGGCAGGAGTGCCCTGTGTCGCGGTGTCCGCCTCCCGGCACGCCCGTGCACTGATCGGTGCCGCCGGGCTCGCCGACCTCCTCGCCGGCATCGTGGACGGGGAGGACGCCGCCCGGCTGGGCCTCGCCGGCAAGCCGGATCCGGCGTTGTTCCTGCGGGCCGCGGCCCTCCTCGGCCTCCGTCCCCCGGAGACCGCGGTCGTCGAGGACGCGCTCCCCGGAGTCGCGGCGGCGCGCCGCGGCGGCTTCGGCCTGGTCGTCGGCGTCGACCGCACCGCATCCCGGAGCGCGACCGCCCCGCTGCGCCGACAGGGCGCCGACCTGGTGGTGCCCGACCTCGTGACGCTGGTCCGGAGCATATGGAGCGACCGCGGATGAGCCACGACTGGACCTGGAGCTACGACCACTACGACCCGGGGCGCGAGCCCCTGGTCGAAGCCCTCTGCACCCTCGGCAACGGCCGGTTCGCCACCCGGGGCTCCGCACCCGAGTGCGCCGCCGGAGGCGCCCACTACCCCGGCACCTACCTGGCCGGCTGCTACGACCGGCGCACTTC
Source organism: Streptomyces sp. NPDC058872 (assembly GCF_042743065.1). Taxonomy (NCBI): domain Bacteria; kingdom Bacillati; phylum Actinomycetota; class Actinomycetes; order Kitasatosporales; family Streptomycetaceae; genus Streptomyces; species Streptomyces sp. NPDC058872. The sequence continues at coordinate 130,493 of NZ_JBHYMK010000013.1, read as the reverse complement.
GGTCGTCGCGGGGGAACGCGTCGAGAACGAGGACCTCGTCAACCTCCCGAACTGGACGCTGCTGCGCTACCGCTGCCTCCCGGACGACGGGCCGCCCGGCGACTGGTTGACGCCCGACGCAGCCGCACTCCGCCACTCCGACGTGCAACTCGACCTGCGTGCGGGGGTGCTGACCCGACGCCTGTTCTTCGAGGACGCCCACGGACGGGGCCTGCGGGTCAGCCACGTCCGCGTCGTCCACATGGGCGACCCCGGCCTCGCGGCCCAGCACAGCCTGTTCCGCGCCTACGGGTGGCGCGGCTCCGTCGAAGTGCAGTCCCTCCTCGACGGCACCGTCACCAACGCCGGGGTCGAGCGCTACCGGCACCTCGACGGGCACCACCTCACCCACGTCCGGGCCGGTTTCGAACCCGGTGGAACGGCCCGGCTCTCCTGCCGCACGACCGACCCCGGCGTCACGATCGCCCTGGCCGTGCGGACCACCACCCACCCCGAACGGCCCGCGTGGGAGACCGCCTCGGCGGACGGCACCGTGCAGACCTACCGGCTGCCGATCGTGCCCCGCCGGTCGGTCACCGTCGTGAAGACCCTGGCGCTGTGCACCTCGCTGGACTGGCCGGCCGCCGATCCGCTCGCCGCGGCCGTCGACGCCATCGAACAGGCCCCGGCCTTCCCCCGGCTCCTGGCCGCCCACCGGGCGGCCTGGAGCCGCGTGTGGGAACAGGGCGAACTCCACGTGCCCGGGGAGGCGGGGCGCATCCTGCGCCTGCACGTGTTCCACCTGTTGCAGACGCTCTCCCCGCACACGGCCGACCTCGACGTGGGCGTCCCCGCACGCGGACTGCACGGCGAGGCCTACCGGGGGCACGTCTTCTGGGACGAACTCTTCGTGCTGCCCTACCTCGACCTCCACTTCCCGGAAGTCGCCCGGGCGCTCCTGATGTACCGCCACCGCCGTCTGCCGGCGGCCCGCGCCGCGGCCCGCGCCGCCGGCCAACGGGGAGCCGTGTACCCGTGGCAGAGCGCGAGTTCGGGGCGCGAAGAGACCCAGGAGCTCCACCTCAACCCGCGCTCCGGCCGCTGGCTGGCGGATCACTCGCGGCTCCAGCGCCACGTCGGCTCCGCCGTCGCGTACAACGTCTGGCGCCATGCGCGGGCCACCGGCGACCGGGGGTTCCTGCACTCCGCCGGTGCGGAGGTGCTGCTCGAGGTCGCCCGCTACTGGGCCGGCACCGCCACCTACGATCCGGCGCTCGACCGGTACCGCATCCGGGGCGTGGTGGGGCCCGACGAGTACCACGACGCCTACCCCGGTGCGGCGACCCCCGGCATCGACGACAACGCCTACACCAATGTGACGGCCGCCTGGGTGCTCGCACGGGGCCTCGACCTGCTCGACGAACTGCCCGCTGCCCGCCGCTCGGAGCTGGCGGAGCAGCTGTCGCTCGACGAGGACGAACTCGCCCGCTGGGAAGAGGTGTCCCGTCGCCTGTACGTTCCGTTCCACCGGGGGGTGGTGAGCCAGTTCGAGGGGTACGGCGACCTGGCGGAGCTCGACTGGGAGGCCTATCGGGACCGGTACGGCGACATCCGGAGGCTCGACCGGATCCTGGAGGCAGAGGGGGACACGGTCAACCGCTACCAGGCGTCGAAGCAGGCCGACACCCTCATGCTGGGCTACCTCTTCCGGGTCGAGGAGCTGTACGGACTCTTCCGCAGGCTCGGCTACCCGCTGGACGACGAGACCTGGCGCGCGACCGTCTCGTACCACCTGCGGCGCACCAGTCACGGATCCACGCTCAGCAGCCTCGTCCACGGCTGGGTGCTGGCCCGCCAGAAGGGTGCCGACGCCTGGCGCCACTGCGAGGAGGCCCTGCTCGCCGACGTGGCCGACGTCCAGGGCGGGACGACGGGCGAGGGCGTCCACCTCGGTGCCATGGCCGGCACGATCGACCTCGTCGAACGCGGGATCACCGGCCTGGAGACGGGCCCCGAGGGACTCAGGGTGGCTCCGGTGCCGCTGGCCCAGATCCCGCGGTTCGCCTTCACCCTGTGCGTCGGCCGCCACCGGGGGGTGCGCCTGCGGATCCTTCCCGGCCGGCTGGCCGTCCGGGTGCCCCACTCGCCCGCGGGCCCGCTCACCGTGGTCCTCCCCGGCGACCGACGACTCGCGGTCGAGCCCGGCCAGGAGCGCTGGTTCCGACTGTGACGGGCTCCGCCGCGAGGAGAGGGGCAGCGGGGAGGGTCAGCCGAAGGCGAGCACCTCGGAGACGGGCCGGCGGGGCGTGGCGCGTCCCCGGGGGCCGTAGCCCAGCCGGATCACCATGTGGACGAAACCGATCGTCGAACCCGGGTCGCGGGCGTCGGAACGGAGCTCGGGCCACTCCAACGGTTGGGACATGAGCGACGTGGCGAGACCGTCCAGCGTGGCCTGCAGGAGGACCCGCTGCATGGCCTGGCCGGCCTTCAACCAATCCTCCGGACCGTCGCCGACCGTCCCGAGCAGTGCGATCTGCGGCGCCTTCTCGAAGCGCGCCGCGGCACGATCGGGGACCTGGCGGGGTGCGCCGAAGTTCCTGACCGGGGAGGTCACGTCGTACTGCCTCGGCCCGAAGGCGTACGCGGGGATGCCTTCGGTGTCGGGTCCCTCCCCGGCCGCGCCCGTGCGGGTCCACGCCGCGATCTCCGCGCGCACGGCCTCGTCCGCGGCCTCGAACAGTTCGGAGGCGTGCACGAGCCCCATGACGGTGTCGGTGTGCCACGCCCCCGGCACGACGAGCCGGCACCCCTCCAGCAGGGCCGCGGCACGGAGACCGTCGGTCACTTCGGGCGGAATCCGCTCCTCCGTGAAGGGGAAGCGACTGGTGTGCCGCTGTCCCAGGGCCGGGTGGAGCACCCCGAGGTCGTCGTCGGCGCCCTCGGGACCGTCGAAGCGCACGTCGGCGAGGTGCCAGGGGTCGTCCGCGGCGGGCAACAGCCGCACCACCGGCCGGAGGCCCCGGTGCGCGGCGGAGACCCGGAGGCAGAACAGGGCGGCACCGCAGCCCAGGTGGAGGGCGCGGTGGGAGGGGTCCTCACGCGGCATGGCGCGCTGCGGATCGCCGTACAGCGCGATGGTCCCGGTGTCCGTCCCGGCGACGAACTTCCAGGGCTGCGCATTGTGCATCGAGGGGGCCGTGACGGCGTCCTCGACCATCGAGGTCACGATCGGTCGGGTCAGAGCGGTGGGAGACACGGTTCGTCCTGTCTGAGGTCGGTCACCGGGAAAGGGGGGCCCGGCTGGGCGAAGCGGGGCGCCTGTCGTCCTCCTGGAAGGACAACCTGTCCACGACGGCGACCACCCCGTCCACCCTCTCGGCGAGCTCGACGAGCACCAGGGCCTGGCTCCGTCGCCTGATCCGCCCGGAGAGGGTCGCCACGCCGTCGAGGACGTGCACGTCCACCGCGTCCCCGGACAGCTCCATGGCGCCCGCGAGGACGTCCTCGCGGATGCGGCGCCGGACCTCCGCGTCCGGGCGGAGGTAGACGCAGAGCAGGTCGCGGCGGGTCACGATGCCGACCAGGCGCTCCTCCTCGTCGACGACGGGGAGGCGCTCGACCCCGCGGCGCACCATGAGCCGCGCCGCGTCCGCGACCGTCTCCTCGGCGTGGACCGTGACGGCCGGACTCGTCATCAGCTCCCCGGCCGTCAGGTCGTGGCGGGCCAGGAGGTCGCTCTCGGACACGACGCCCACGACGCGGTCGTCCCCGTCCACGACGGGAACCCCGCTGATGTCGTTCTCGGCGAGCATCTTCACCACGTCCCTGAACGACGTCGCGCGAAGGGCGGAGACCACGCCGTCGGTCATCAGGCCGCCGACCTTCATGTGCTTCATCGCCACACCTCCTCCTGAGGGGGGCGGACGGTGCGCCGTCCCGCGTCACCACCCTCCGCCGCGCGACCGGGCTCCGGGAGGGGCCGAACGGCCCACCGTCAGGCCCGAACGGACTTGATGCGCACCCCGTCCGGAGGGGGGACCTTTGGCCCCGTCGTTGGCCCCAGCGGCCCTCCGACCCCAGGCGCCCGGATGTCAGGGTGGGGGCAGGCCCCGATGCCCCGCCCGGACCGCACGAGGAGGAGCCATGGACGGATCCACCCCCGGTCCCGGCCTCGGCAGGGTCGTCGTCGGCGTCGACGGATCGCCTTCCGCCCGCACGGCGGTGAACTGGGCGGCGACGGAAGCGGCCCTGCGGCGCAGCACCCTCTGCCTCGTCCACGCGGTGGACGCACCGACCTCGTTCCTGCCCCCCGGCGAAGGCGACGGGGACCGCCGGGCGGGGCGGGAACTCCTCGACCGGACCGCCGAGACGGTCATGGCGCACCACCCCGACCTGACGGTCGTCACCGAACTCACCGACGGGGCGGCCCCCGGCGGCCTGCGCCGCTCCGCCGACCGGACCGACACCGTCGTCGTCGGACACCGGGGCGTCGGCGGTTTCTCCGCGCTGCTGCTCGGATCGGTCGCCCTGGAGGTGGCCGCTGCCGCGACCACCCCCGTCGTGGTGGTCCGCGGGGGCGTGGAACCGAGCGGGGCGGGAGCCGTCCTGGCCGCGGTCAGGAACGAGACCGACCTGGGCTGCGCCCGCGCGGCGGCACGCGAGGCCCTGCTGTGGAAGGTCCCCCTCAGACTGCTCCACGTCTGGGGAACGCCGCTCTCCATCGGCTCGCGGACCGCGGGGCACGGCGATGACGAGGAGCCCGCCCGCCCGCACGTCCGGGTGCTGGCCGCGGTCTCCGAACGGATGCGAGAGGAGTTCCCGTCCCTGAGCCTGCACACCGAGGGCCGGCGGGACCTCAGCGTGCCCGGTGCCCTGGTCGACGCCTCGGACCGGGCTGACCTCCTGGTCGTCGGTGGCCGACGGGCGCCTGGATACCTCGGGCGCACCCTGGGACGGACCACGCTCAGCCTGTTGCAGCACGCCCACTGCCCCGTGGAACTCATCCCGCGGCACGGGCCCGGACACGGGAGCACGTCATGACACCCACCATGGACCGACGCGCCGTCGTGGTCGGCGTCGACCCGGTCAGGCCGGGACGCCTCGCCCTCGCCTGGGCGGCCGACGAAGCCCGCCTCCGCGGAGCCGACCTGCGTCTGGTCGTCGCGGTGCCGCCGCGGCACGACGTGCGGCACGTCGACGACACCGCCCGGCACCGGGCCCGGCGCCAGACCGCCACCGAGGCCCTCGGCTCCGCACTGGCCTGGGCACAGAACCGGCAGCCGGGAGTCAGGACCACCTCCGCCCTCCTGGACGGTTCTCCCGCAGGAGTCCTGTCCGGACTGTCCGACGGCGCCGACCTGATCGTCCTCGGTTCCCGCCACCTCAGCCGCACCGAGGAGTTCCTCAGCGCCGGCTCCCTGGTCGTCCCGGTCACGGCGACGGCACGCTGCCCGGTGGTCGTCGTGGGCGACGCGGAGCACGCCACCCAGGAGACCCCCTACCTGGTCGTCGGCGTCGACGGCAGCACCTCCTCGCGCACCGCCCTGGCCTGGGCCTTCGAGGAAGCCGATCTCCGGCGCTGCGCCCTGCGCGCCCTTGCCGTCTGGCAGCCCCCCGTCTTCACCGTCCAGCACGACGTGCTCTTCCAGGCCGAACGCCGTCTGCTCTCGGAGATGACCGCGGGGTGGACGGAGAAGTACCCCGATGTCCGCCTCACCCACGAGGTGCTCCTCGGTTCCCCCGTCGAGGTGCTCGCGGACGCCGCCGAGCACGCCCTGGCCGTCGTCGTCGGCCGGCGGGGGCACGGCGGATACTCGGGGATGCGCGTCGGCTCGGTCGTCCACGGGCTGCTGCACCGTGCGCACTGCCCGGTGATCACCGTCCCCGCCCGGTGAGCGGGCCATGACCGCATCGGAGGCGGACCGGACCCTCGCACCGGGGCCGGCCGCGGCGGGACTCTCCGAGGCGGAGGCCGCCCGCCGGCTCGCCGACACCGGCCCCAACGAAGTGACCGCGAGGAAACCCGTACGCCTCCACCGGCGCGTCCTGGTCCAGCTGACCGACCCGCTGATCATGGTGCTCCTCGCGGCCGTCGCGCTGACGCTCGCGATCGGTGACCACCCCGATGCGATCGTCATCGGCACGGTCGTCCTCGTGAACACCGCCGTCGGCGTGGCCCAGGAGATCCGGGCCGACAACGCCGTCGCCGCCCTCTCGGCCCTCACCGCGCCGCACGCCCGCGTCCGGCGCGACGGCGTCGTCCGCGACCTGCCGGCGGCGGCGGTCGTCCCCGGGGACGTGCTGCTGGTCGGCGAGGGCGACGTCATCGCGGCGGACGCCGGGCTCGTCGAGGCCTCCGCCCTCCTCGTGGACGAATCCATGCTCACCGGGGAGTCCGTACCGGTGGACAAGGAGGTCGGCACGGCGCTGAACGGGGGCACGGTGGTCGTACGGGGCCGGGGCGTGGCCACCGTGACGGCGACGGGGGCCGCCGGAGCCCTCGGCCGCATCGCGACGCTGCTCGACGAGGAGCGCGAGCCGACCCCGCTGCAGCGCCGTCTCGCGGCACTCGGACGGGTCCTCGCGGTCGTGACGCTGGCCCTGTGCGTCCTGGTCTTCGCCCTCGGCCTGGTGCGGGGACTTCCGCTCGGCACGATGGCGGTCACCGCCATCAGCCTGGCCGTGGCGGCCGTTCCCGAGTCCCTCCCCGCCGTCGTCACCCTCGCCCTCGCCCTGGGAGCCCGACGGATGGCCGCCCGACACGCCCTGGTCCGGCGCCTGCCGGCGGTGGAGACGCTCGGGTCGGTGTCCGTGCTGGCCACCGACAAGACCGGCACCCTGACCCGGGGCCGCATGGTCGTCGAACGGGTCTGGACACCGCTCGGGAGCGTCGACCCGTCCGGTGTGGAACACGAGCCCCCGGAGGCGCCTTCCGGGGGCGGGGGACCGGTGGCGACGGACGGGCTCCGGTCCGCGACGGAACTGCTGACCGTGGCCTCCCTCTGCAACGACGCGACGCTGCGTCCCCCGGACGACGGGGCGTCCGGGGGAGGCCGCACGGCCCTGGGCGATCCGACGGAGGTCGCCCTGCTGGCTGCCGCGACCGCGATGGGCTGCCCCTCGCAGGAGGAACTGGCGAGGACCCGGCCGCGGATCGGAGAAGCCCCCTTCGACAGCCTCCGCCGGCGCATGACCACCGTGCACGCGGCCGGTGGGGGACGGGTGCTGGTCTGTCTGAAGGGCGCCCCCGAAGCCGTGCTGGACCCGGCCGTGCTGAGCGAGCCCCCGGACGCGCTCGCCGCGGCACGGCAGGAGGCCGCACGACTGGCCGCCCTGGGGTACCGCGTGCTCGCCGTCGCCTCGGGTGCACGGGACGGCCTTCCCAGTCCGGTCACCGCGGCGGAGGCGGGACTCGCGCTCCTCGGCCTCGTCGCGCTCAGCGACCCGCCCAAGTCGAACGCCGCCGCCACCCTCGCGTCCTGTCGGGCGGCCGGCATCACCCCGGTCCTCATCACCGGTGACCATCCGGCGACGGCCCGGGCGGTGGCGTCCCGGGTCGCGCTCCTGGGCGGCTCCGAGACGGACGACCGGGTCCTCACCGGTGCGGACGTGGCCGCGGGCCGCGTCGCCGACCTGACCTCGGTGCGGGTCTTCGCCCGTACCGACCCCCAGCAGAAGCTGGACATCGTGGAGGCGTGGCGCTCCCGGGGCGCGGTCACCGCCATGACCGGCGACGGCGTCAACGACGGTCCCGCCCTGCACCGCGCCGACATCGGCGTCGCCATGGGGGCCCGCGGGACGGAGGTCGCACGACAGGCCGCCGACCTGGTCCTCACCGATGACGAGCTGTCCACCGTCGTGGCGGCCGTCGAGGAGGGGCGACGCGTCTACGACAACATCCGGCGCTTCCTCGTCTACGGAATGGCGGGAGGCGCGGCCGAGATCCTCGTCATGCTCATCGGCCCCTTCCTGGGACTGCCGCTGCCCCTGCGGGCGGGACAGATCCTGTGGATCAACCTCCTGACGCACGGCCTCACCGGTGTCGCCATGGGGGCCGAACCCGCCTCCCCGGGGACGATGCGGCGTCCGCCCCGCCCGCCGGACCAGCACGTCCTCGGCGGCGGAGCGTGGCAGCGCCTGCTGGTCCTGGCCGGGGTCGTCACGGCGGGCTCCCTCGCCGCCGCGCTCGGCGCCCGGGCCCTCGGCCGCGACTGGCAGAGCGTCCTCTTCCTCGCGCTCCTCGCCGCACAGCTGGGCGCCGTCCTGGGACTCCGCTCCCGACTTTTCACCCGAAAGAACCCCTTCCTCCCCCTGAGCGTTCTCGCCTCGGCCCTACTGGCCCTGGCCGCGCTGTACGTGCCCTTCCTGAGCTCGGTCCTGGAGACCGTCCCCCTCGACGGGGCGGGCGTCGGGCTCGCCGCCACCTGTGCCCCGCTCGGCTTCCTCACCGCGAGATCCGTCCGCACCGCCTATCGCGGGGACGGCTCGGCTGGAGCATCGCGGACACCCGAACTACGGTGAAGGGGCTTCTGCCCGGCGAGGGCCGTGCGTGCGACGTGGCCGGAGGTGGCGATGGATCGGGAGAGCCCCGGGCCGGGCGACAGCAGGCTCCCGCGGCTGAAGCTCGACGAGCTGCTCGACGAGCTGCAGGTGCGCATCGACGAGGTGCGGGGCACCAGGGACCGGCTCAACGGACTGCTCGAAGCCGTCATGGCCGTGGGCAGCGAGCTCGACCTGCCGCAGGTGCTCCGGGGCATCGTGGAGGCGGCGGTCACCCTCGTCGACGCCGGGTACGGGGCACTGGGCGTCATCGGCGACGACCGGAAGCTCTCCGAGTTCGTGACCGTCGGCATCGACGAGGAACTGCGGGCACGGATCGGGGACCTGCCCTCGGGCCACGGCCTGCTCGGCGAACTGATCCGCAATCCGCACCCCCTGCGCCTGCCCGAACTGTCCGAGCACCCCGCCTCGTACGGTTTCCCGCCGCACCACCCGCCGATGCACTCCTTCCTGGGCGTTCCGGTCCGCGTCCGTGACGAGGTCTTCGGCAACCTGTACCTCACCGAGAAGCGGAACGGGGTCGACTTCGACGCCGAGGACGAGGCCGTGGTGACGACCCTGGCCGTTGCGGCCGGCATCGCGATCGACAACGCCCGCCTGTACCAGGAGGGCAGGCTCAAGCAGCGCTGGCTCGCCGCGAGTTCCGACCTCACCAGCGCCCTGCTGTCCGGGGCGGAGGAGGCCGAGGTCCTCGAAGGGATGCTGGAGCAGGCGGTGGACATCGCAGGGGCGGACACCGGGGTGTTCGCCCTGATGGGTTCCCGGGGCGAGCTGAGGGGGTCGCTCGCCCGGGGGGAGGGGGCCGAAGCACACCGGGGCCTGGTGCTGCCCAGCAGCGAGGGCACCCTCGCCGCGATCGCCCTCGCGGAGGAGGGCCTGGTCACGGTCGCCGACGTGGAGAACGAGCCGCGCATCACGGTCCAGCGCGACCAGTGGAAGGGCTTCGGCCCGGCGGTGGCGGTCACGGTGGGCACGAAGGAGCGGTTGAGCGGCGTCCTGATCCTCGCGCGCCGCCGCGAGCGCCAGCACTTCACGGTCGCCGAGACCACTGCCCTGCCGGGGTTCGCCGGACAGACGGCACTGGCGCTCGAACTGGCGGACCGGCGTCGGGAGGCGGAGCAGATCAGCCTTCTGGAGGATCGCGACCGCATCGCCCGCGACCTGCACGACCTGGCGATCCAGCGGCTCTTCGCGACCGGCATGACCCTGCAGAGCACCCGCAGGTTCGTGGACCATCCGGAGGCCTCGGACCGGTTGGGCCGGGCGATCGACGACCTCGATGCCACCATCAAGATCATCCGGTCGACCATCTTCGGCCTCCGGGAGCACGACGCTCCGGGCAGCGCGCCGAAACTGAGGAGCCGGGTGGTCAAAGCCGTGGACGAGGCCACGGTCACCCTCGGATTCACCCCGGCGCTGCGCATGGAGGGCCTGCTCGACACGGAGGTGCCCCCCGAGACGGCCGATGAGGTGGTCGCCGTCATCGGCGAGGCCCTGAGCAATGTGGCCCGGCACGCTCGGGCGCACCGGGCCGAGGTGTCCGTGGTCTGCGACGGGGGCGTCCTGGCGGTCGAGGTGGGCGACGACGGCGTCGGCATCCCGCCGAACGGCCCCCGGAGCGGGCTGCGGAACCTCCTGGAGAGGGCCGAACAACTGGGCGGCACCCTGACGGTCCGCGCGCGGGGCGAGCCGGTGGGCGGCACGGCGGTCGAGTGGCGGATCCCGCTGTCCACCGGGCGGACCTGAGGGCCGAACCGGTAGCCGCCCGCCGCCCGCCGCCCGCCGCCCGCCGCCCGCCGCCCGCCGCCCGCCGCCCGCCGGTCGGAGGCCGGAAGTCCCTACCGTTCCTCCGCTTCGTGCTCGTGGGCCTGCGCGGCGATCACGGCGGCCTGTACGCGGCGCTCCACCCCGAGCTTGCCGAGCAGTCGCGAGATGTGGTTCTTGACGGTCTTCTCCGACAGGTAGAGCCGCTTCGCGATCTGTCGGTTGGTGAGCCCTTCGCCGATCAGTTCGAGGACGGACCGTTCCCGCTCGGACAGCACGGCGAGCCGCTCGTCCTCGGGCTGTCGCGTCGGCTCGGGGTCCCGCAGGGAGTGCATGAGCCGGGCGGTGGTCGCGGGGTCCAGCATCGACTGTCCGCTCGCCACGGTCCGCACCGCCGACACGAGGTCGGCCCCCTTGATCTGTTTGAGGACGTAACCGGCCGCTCCCGCCATGATCGCGTCGAGCAGTGCTTCCTCGTCGTCGAACGAGGTCAGGATCAGACAGGCCAGTTCGGGCATCCGGGAGCGGAGTTCCCGGCAGACGGAGATTCCGTCGCCGTCCGGCAAGCGCACGTCGAGGACAGCGACGTGCGGGCGCAGCGCCGGACCGCGGGCGAGGGCCTGCTCTGCCGTCCCCGCCTCTCCCACCACGTCCAGGTCCGGTTCGTCGTCGATCAGGTCCCGCAGACCCCGGCGCACGACCTCGTGGTCGTCGACGAGGAAGACCCGCGTCGGTCCGGCGTCGGTCGGCAGATCGGTCATGGTGCTTCCCGGGGTCGGTGGGTTCCTGCCCGCCCCCATGAGGATTGTCCTCCATCCCCGCCCCCATGGGTACCGGGATCCGTCCGGATGTCGTCCGGATGCCGTCCGCGGGGCACGGACGGGTCGGCCGGTCGTCCCGTTCCGGGGGACGCTCGCGGCTTCGTTCCGGAGGGTGCGGAACGAAGCCGCGGTCAGTCCACACCGCGGATGCGGCCGACGAGGAGGCCGCCGAGGAGGATGACCAGGGCCGCCGCGGCGTACAGGCCGGTGTAGCCGCCGAGGTGGGCGATGACGGGTGCGGCGACGGCCGGGGCGAGGACCTGGGGGCCGGAATTGGCGATGTTGATGACGCCGAGGTCCTTGGCGCGGTCGACGGCCTTCGGCAGCACCTGGGTGACCAGGGCCTGGTCGACGGCGAGGTAGATGCCGTAGCCCCCGCCGAGGACGGCGGCGGCGGCGAGGGCGGCCGGCCAGGTGTGGAACAGGGCGAGCGCCAGCGCGGCGGCCGCCATGACCACGGAACAGAGGACGACGAAGCCCTTGCGTCGCCCCACCCGGTCGGACAGGGCGCCCACGGGGACGGCCGTGAGGGCGGCGCACAGGGTGTAGACCGCGGTCAGGACCAGCACCCCGGTGCCGGGGTCGCGGTGGTGGACCGCATCGGCGAGGAAGTAGAAGAGGTAGAGGGTGCCCAGGGCGTTGCCGAGGTTGATCAGGAACCGGCTGAGCCAGGCCCAGCCGAAGTCGGGGTGCTGCCGTGGACTCACCCAGAACGAGCGGGCGAAGGCGCGGGGGTCGAAGGCGGGGCGCAGTGCCCGGGGCAGGGGCGGTTCGGCGTGGAGCAGGACGAAGGGCAGCGCGAGCACCACGGTGAGCACGGCGAGGACGGTGTAGCCGGCCCGGACGCCGGTGACGAGCAGGGTGGTGACGAGCGCCCCGAGGACCAGGCCGAAGGACTGCATGAGGCCGGTCCAGCCGGAGACCCGGGCCCGTTGGCCGAGCGGCACCTGGTCGGCGATCGGGGTGGCGACCCCGGCCAGCATCGCGTTCAGGCCGGCTTGCGCCAGGCACCAGCCGAGGGCGACGCCCGTCACCGTGTGCTGGGCTGCGGTGATCGCCAGGCCCGCCGCCCCGGCGAGGGCACCGCCGAGGATCCAGGGCCTGCGGCGGCCGAACCGACCGGTGGTGCGGTCCGACCACGCACCGGCGATCGGGTTGGCGAGGACCGCGGCGAGCGCCCCGAGCCCCGTGACGAGCGACAGCGCGGCGTTCTTGTCCTGCGCGGCGATGCGTTCGAGTTGCAGCGGCAGCAGGACCTGGATGGGCGTCATGAAGGCCATGAAGACCGCGAGCGTGGCCAGCGAGAGACGGGCCGTCCAGCCGGCCGTGACCGGGACGGTGGGCTCGGCGAGGACGGCGGTGCGGTCCGCCGCCCCGGTGTCCGGGGCGCGCTCCACGGTCACTCCGTCGCTCTGGACCGCTGGGAGGCGATCAGGTCGCGGTACCACGCGAAGCTGGCCCGTGGCGTGCGGAGTCCGGTGGCGAAGTCGACCTCGACGAGCCCGAAGCGCTGGTGATAGCCCTCCGCCCACTCGAAGTTGTCGAGCAGCGACCAGGTGAAGTAGCCGCGCACGTCGACCCCCAGGACCTGGGCGCGGGCCACTGCGGCGATGTGTCCGGAGAGGTAGGCGATCCGGTCCTGGTCGTCCAGCCCCGCGGGTTGGGAGCAGCCGCTCTCGGTGATCCACACCGGGGGAAGGGCGTCTCCGTAGCGGGTGCGGAGGCCGGTGAGGAGCTCCGTGAGCCCTTCGGGAACCACGGGCCAGCCGAAGTCCGTCCGGGGGTAGTCCTCCTGGGGTTCGGTCAGGTCGAAGGGGAGGCCGGATGCGGGGTCGACCGGAGCGGTGACCCAGGTCGGGTTGTAGTAGTTGATGCCGAGGCCGTCCAGTGGAGCGGAGATGGTGGCCAGGTCCCCGTCGCGCACCACTCCGCCCCAGCTCGGCTCGGGCATCCCGTAGGCCGAGAGGTCGGGGTAACGGCCCAGGAGGACGGGGTCGTTGAAGAGCCGGTTGTGCAGGGCGTCATAGGCCGAGGCCGCGGCGCCGTCCGCGTCCGACCGGGTGTCCGGGCGCAGCCGGACGGGGGTGCAGTTGTTGGCGATCAGCACCTGCCCTTCCGGGACGGCGGCCCGCAGTGCGGCGGTGGCGAGGCCGTGGCCGAGCAGTTGGTGGTGGGCGACCGGCAGCGCGTCGAGCAGCAGGGCACGGCCCGGGGCGTGCACGCCGAATCCGTAGCCGAAGGACATGTGCACGAAGGGCTCGTTCAGGGTGATCCACCGGTGGACCCGGTCGCCGAGCCGATCGGCGACGACGGCTGCGTACTCGGCGAACCGGTGGGCGGTCGAACGGTTCAGCCATCCGCCCCCGTCCTCCAAGGCCTGCGGCAGGTCCCAGTGGAAGAGGGTGGGCGTCGGCTCGATTCCGGCCGCGAGCAGCGCGTCGACCAGGCGGTCGTAGAAGTCGAGCCCGCGCGGCTCGACCCGGCCCGCACCGGTCGGCAGGACGCGCGGCCAGGAGATCGAGAAGCGGTACGCGTCGAGCCCGAGCCGGCGCATCAGCGCGACGTCCTCGTCGAACCGGTGGTAGTGGTCGCAGGCGATGTCGCCGGTGTGCCCGTCGCGTACGGCCCCCGGGCGCCGTACGAAGGCGTCCCAGATCGAGGGGCCCTTGCCGTCCTGTTCGGCCGCGCCCTCGATCTGGTACGCGGCGGTCGAGGCGCCCCAGGTGAAGTCGGAGGGGAGCCGGGGGATTCGTGCGGCAGCGGTGGGGCGGGTGGTCACGGGCGCCTGCCTTCGATCGGTGATGCGGGAGTTGCTCACCTTCGACCGCCGGCGTGCGTGCGGCCCGCCGTCCGAAGTGGGCCGCACCGTAACATGAACCTCTGTTCATGTTCTATGGGTGGGGAGGTGCTCCGGAGTGGCCTTCCGCCGTCGTCAGTCGGTCGCGCAGGTCCTCCCAGTAGGCGTTCAGCATCCGCTTGAGCTCGTCCACCGTCCCCGGGTCCGGTTCTCCGTCGTCCCTGAACGCTTCGTGCAGCACGGCGTTGGCCGCCCACACCGCCGTCCGGGTCGCCCGGCGCAGCTGCTCGCCGCCCGGCGCGCCGAGCAGGTGCTCCACGATGCGCTGCAGGCCTTCGGCGATGAGGGCGTTGCTCGCCTCGTCGGCCCGTGCGAGCTCCGGGCTGAGGTGCCGTCCTGCCCAGAGCGCCATGCCGCCGGGCTGGGACCGGAAGACCTCGGCGTAGACGTCGACCACCGTGCCGACCAGGTCGGTCAGCTCGCCCCCGACGGCCCGCTCCACGAGCTCGTCGATGGCGGTTTCGAAGGCCGCCAGGTACTGCTGGCCGAGGGCGTCCACGACCGCGCTCTTGTCGGGGTAGAACTGGTAGATGCTGCCGATCGGCACGCCGGCCTCCTCGGCGATCCGTCGGACGGTCAGCGCCTCGTACCCCTCCTGGGACAGGAGCCGGTCGGCCGCCGCGAGGACGGCCTCGACCCGGGCCCTGCTGCGTGCCTGTTGCGGCTGCCTCCGGAGGCGTGCTCGCGCACCCGGTTCCGGTTCCGTCGCTTCCGTCACGCCTTGCTCCCGGTCGTCCGATGGGGGGCGAAGGTAGCACGCGGCCGTTCGCGGGGCCGGCGCCCGGGAGCTTCCCGGCGCCGGGTGCCGGACCCCGGTCCCGCGGGTGCCGTGTCGTGTCGAGGCAGGCCGCGCGGTGTTGAGGAGTGTCGCCCGCGACCTTCTATCACCCATTCCCGTCGTTCTTAGAATGGACGGGTGGAGGACATCGATGCGATCGCGGTGCTGCAGGATCCGGTGCGGCGGCGCCTGTACGAGTACGTGGTGGCCCAGGGGCGCGAGGTCGGGCGCAACGAGGCCGCCGAGGGGGCCGGGGTGGCGCGCACCCTGGCCGCCCACCACCTGGACAAGTTGACCGAGGCCGGGCTGCTGCAGAGCGGTAGCCGCCGGCTGACCGGACGGTCGGGGCCCGGGGCGGGGCGTCCCGCCAAGGTGTACGTGCGGGCTCCCGGCGAGCGGTCGGTGTCACTGCCCGGGCGCGACTACCGCACCGCCGCCGAGCTGCTCGCCGAGGCCGCGGAGGAGGCCGGGCTCGACGCCGGGCTCTGTGCGGCGGCGTACCGGAGGGGGGAGTCCCTGCGCGGCGGGGCGGCTCCCTGCGAAGGGCTGGAGGAGGCCGTGGAGCTGCTGGCCGCCCGTGGTTACGAGCCGTACGTGGAGCTCGCCGAAGGGGGCGGTGCGGGGGCGGTCCGGTTGCGCAACTGCCCTTTCCACGCGGTGGCCGAACGCTTTCCCCCGCTCGTCTGCGGCATGAACCTCGCGCTGCTCGACGGTCTGCTCGGCACGGACGGTCCCGTGCGCGCCCGGATGGACGCCCGGCCGGGAGAGTGCTGCGTGGTGGTCGAAGCTTCTAAAAGCAATAGTCATTGACATAGAAAATCGAGCCGTGCTGGGATGGGTCCATGACCGCACCCGCGCACGCCTTCCACCTCGCCCAACTCAACGTCGCCACCCTTCGGTACCCCCTCGACGACCCGCGCGTGGCACCGTTCGTGGAGCTCCTCGATCCGGTCAACGCCGCCGCTGACGGCGCTCCCGGCTTCGTGTGGCGACTCGTCGGGGAGGGGGACGACGATGCCACCGGCCTGCGCCCGCTGGGCGAGGACGTCATCGTCAACCTGTCGGTGTGGGAGACCCCGGAGGCCCTGTGGGACTACGCGTACCGCAGCGGTCACCTGGACGTGATGCGCCGGCGTCGCGAATGGTTCGAGCGGCACGTCCGGGCGCACCTGGTGCTCTGGTGGGTGCCCGCCGGGCACGTGCCGACCGTCGCCGAGGCCGTGGCGCGGTTGACCGAACTGCAGGAGCGGGGGCCGTCCCCCCGCGCCTTCACCTTCGCCTCCCCCCACACCGCGGCCGAGGCCGCCCAGGAGTCGGGGGCGGGGCCCGCCGCGGTCTGAGTCCATGGCCCGGGGCCGGCCGATCCCCCGCGCCGGCCGGCCCCGGGGCCGTCGACCCCGGGTCCTGTGGGCTGTGGCCGGCAACGGTCCCGGCGTCCCCGGCCGGGCGCCGCCCTCCCCGTGCGGGACCCGTGGCGGTCACCTCCGCTCGACCAGGTCCCGGGTCAACCCCATCAGGCGCCTGCGTGCCTCGCCGTCGTAGGCCTGCTCATGGGCCCGCGTGTCGTCGAACCGGTCGAAGTAGCGCCCCGTGACCGTGGCCAACTCCGGGTCCAGCAGCAGTCGCACGGTCGGGCGAACGCCCTCTTCGGTGCTGGTGACGGGGGTGAGCCCATAGGCGCGGACCCCGGCCGTGTCCATCAGGTGGGCCGGGTGGAGGGCGTTCACCGTGACGCCGCTGCCCTCCAGTTCGGCGGCCAGTTCGAAGGTCGCCATGATCATCGCCAGCTTGCTCCGGCAATAGGCCCGCAGGCCTTCGTAGGCGCGCTCCAGCATCACGTCGTCGAAGTCGATCTCCTCCTGCCCGATCGAGGCGACGTTGACCACCCGAGCCGGCGCCGAGGCGGTGAGCAGCGGCAGCAGGCCGCGGGTGAGTGCGTACGGCGCCAAGTGGTTGACGGCGAAGCGGAGTTCGTACCCCTGGCCACTCAGCTCGCGCAGGAGCGGCTGTGACCCCCCTCCCGCCACCGCATTGTGGACGAGGCCGTCGAGGTGCGGTTCCGTCGCCCTGATCCGGGCGGCCATCGCATCGACCTGGTCCAGGTCGGAGAGGTCGGCGACATGGGTGCGGACGGTCGTGTCGGGCCCGGCGGCCCGGACCTCGGTGGCCACGGCCTCCAGGCGTTCGGCGTTCCGGCCGTGCAGGAGGAGGGTGCCGCCGAGGGGCGCCAGATCGAGTGCGAGTGCGTGCCCCATGCCCTGGGTGACGCCGGTGATCAGAGTGGTGCGCTGGGTCATGGCCACCACGCTGGCACTCCCGGCCGTTCCTCGGGAGTGGGTGCTGCACCTGGTGTTGGCACCACCAGGCTGCGGACGGGCCGGTCCGGCCGGCCGAAGCGGCCGACCGGACCGGTGTGCCGTGATCAGCGGAGGTCGAACCGGTCGAGGTTCATCACCTTGTCCCAGGCGGAGACGAAGTCGCGCACGAACTTCTCGCCGGCGTCCGCGGACGCGTACACCTCGGCGAGGGCCCGGAGCTGGGAGTGCGAACCGAAGACCAGGTCGACGGGGGTGGCGGTCCACCGCACCCGGCCCGTGGCGCGGTCCCGGCCCTCGAAGACGTTCTCCTCCTCGGCGGACGCCTTCCACTCCGTGCCCATGTCGAGCAGGCCGACGAAGAAGTCGTTGGTCAACGCCTCCGTACGGTCGGTGAAGACGCCGTGCGACGACTGCTTGAAGCCGGTGCCCAGCGCCCGCATGCCGCCGACGAGCACGGTCATTTCGGGGGCGGTCAGCGTCAGCAGGTGGGCGCGGTCCAGCAGCAGCGTCTCCGGGGACAGCTTCTCGCCCGGCCGCAGGTAGTTGCGGAAGCCGTCCGCCCGGGGTTCGAGGACGGCGAAGGACTCCACGTCGGTCTGCTCCTGCGAGGCGTCCGTGCGCCCCGGCGCGAACGGAACCGCGACGTCGTGCCCGGCGTTCTTCGCGGCCCGCTCGACGGCTGCGCACCCGCCCAGCACGATCAGGTCGGCGAGGGACACCTTCGCCCCGCCGCCCGAGCCGTTGAAGTCCCCGCGGATCCCTTCCAGCACCTCGACCGTCCGGGTCACCTCGGGCAGGTCGTTGAGCTCCCAGTCCTTCTGCGGTGCGAGCCGGATGCGGGCGCCGTTGGCCCCGCCGCGCTTGTCGGTGCCGCGGAAGCTCGCCGCTGACGCCCAGGCCGTGGTGACCAGGTCGGACAGCGGAAGTCCCGAGTCGAGGACCCTCTCCTTGAGGGCGGCGACGTCGGCCTCCCCGACCAGGTCGTGGTCGACCGCGGGAACGGGGTCCTGCCAGAGCTGCGGCTCGGGGATCCAGGGGCCGAGGTAGCGGGAGAGGGGCCCCATGTCGCGGTGCAGCAGTTTGTACCAGGCCTTGGCGAAGGCTTCGGCGAGCTGGTCGGGGTTCTCGTGGAAGCGCTTTGCGATCGGCGCGTAGACGGGGTCCATCCGCAGGGAGAGGTCCGTCGTCAGCATCATGGGCGCGTGCCGCTTCGACGGGTCGTGGGCGTCCGGCACCGTGCCCTGTGCCGAGGCGTCCTTCGGGGTCCACTGCCGGGCGCCGGCGGGACTGGTCGTCAGCTCCCACTCGTACCGGAACAGATGGTCCAGGTAGCCGTTGTCCCAGGTCGTCGGCTCCGTGGTCCACGCCCCCTCCAGCCCGCTGGTGAGCGTGTCGGCACCCTTGCCGCTGCCGTGGGTGTTCCGCCACCCCAGGGCCTGCTGCTCCATGGGGGCGGCCTCGGGCTCCGGGCCGATGTACTGCGGGTCGACTGCGCCGTGGCACTTGCCGAAGGTGTGGCCGCCGACGATGAGCGCGACCGTCTCCTCGTCGTTCATCGCCATGCGGCCGAAGGTCTCCCGGATGTCCCGGGCGGCGGCGACCGGGTCGGGGGTGCCGTTGGGCCCCTCCGGATTGACGTAGATCAGACCCATCTGCACGGCACCGAAGGGGCCGGTGAGCTCACGGTCGCCGCGGTAGCGCTCGTCCCCGAGCCAGGTGTCCTCCGGACCCCAGAAGATCTCTTCGGGCTCCCAGATGTCCGGGCGCCCGAAGCCGAAGCCGAAGGTCGTGAAGCCCATGGATTCCATGGCGCAGTTGCCGGCGAAGACCAGCAGGTCGGCCCAGGAGATCTTGCTGCCGTACTTCTGCTTGACCGGCCAGAGGAGCCGGCGGGCCTTGTCGAGGCTGGCGTTGTCCGGCCAGCTGTTGAGCGGGGCGAAGCGCTGTGCGCCGCTGCCGCCGCCGCCCCGGCCGTCGGCGATGCGGTACGTCCCCGCGGCGTGCCAGCTCATCCGGATGAAGAGCGGCCCGTAGTGGCCGTAGTCGGCGGGCCACCATTCCTGGGAGTCCGTCATCACCGCGAACACGTCGCGCTTCAGGGCCTCGACGTCGAGGCCCGCGAACTCCTTCGCGTAGTCGAATTCCTCGCCCATCGGGTCGGACAGGGGCGAATGCTGGTGGAGGACCTGAAGGTCCAACTGGTTGGGCCACCAGTCGGCGTTCGTCATGGGGCGGTTGTCGGCGGGAGTGGGGGAGGGGATCGCCGGGTTCTCGCTGTCGCTGCCGGGCACGGGGGTCCTTCTTCCGCTCGTGGGGACGGTTTCGGCGTCCGTCATGGTCGCTCACGGCGGGCCGCGAGGGCGTGAGAACACGCAGGGCTCCACCCGGTCGACATGTCTGGAAAGGGAGAATTTTCCCTGGGGACGGCGGTGCCCCGGTCGCGTGGACGGAGCCGTCGCGGGTGACGGGGCGGAGGGAGCACGGGGCGGTGGCCCGGGTTCCTGCCCCGTCGGCGGCCGGGGGCCCGTCCGGGATACGGCTCCTCCCGGGAAGGGACCGGGATGTGATGAAACCTTCCGGCTCTTCGCGCCGTCCTCTCACGAGGGAGACGGTCGCAACCGACGGGGAGTGGGATTTCATGGGTCAGGGCAGGTACGCCGCGCACATAGCCGTGGTGGCTTCGGCGGTGGGGCTCAGCGCGGCGGTCTGGGGGGCCACGGCGCTGATCGACCACGGGGCGAGCGGGCGGCTGGGGGAGGCCCCGGCCGTGGAGGCTCCTGCGGCGAAGCCCGAGGCGCCGGCCCCGGTGCGGCCGGTGCAGGTTCCCCGGGGCATCGCGCACGCCGCCGAGGCGGGGGGCACGGCGGTGAACATCACGATCGACGACGGCCCCGACCCCCGCTGGACGCCCCAGGTGCTCGACGTCCTCAAGCAGTACGACGTCAAGGCCGTGTTCTGCATGATCGGCCCGCAGGCCCGGCAACACCCCGACCTCGTCAAGCGGGTCGTGGCGGAGGGACACCGGCTCTGTGACCACACCATGACCCACGACACCGCGATGGACAAGAAGTCCGTGGCCTACCAGGAGCGGCAGATCCTCGAAGCCAAGGAACTCATCGAGGAGGCCGCCGGCGGCGTCGAGGTCGCGTACTACCGCGCGCCGGGCGGTGCGTTCACCCCGGACAGCCGACGGATCGCCGCGGCCGCGGGCATGCGACCGCTGGGCTGGAACGTGGACACCAAGGACTTCGAACGGCCCGGTACGGCCTCGATCGTCGGCACCGTCAAGAACGAGCTGCCCAACGGGCCCACGATCCTCTTCCACGACGGCGGCGGTGACCGCAGCCAGACCGTTGCGGCCCTGCGTCAGGTCGTGCCCTGGTTGAAGCAGCACGGACACTCCTTCAGTTTCCCCGTCCGCACGACCCCCTGAGCGCCGCGACCGGCGTGCGCGCCCCGCGCCCCGCTGCTCCCGGGGCGGGGCGACACCGCTCGCCCGGGGCCCGTTCGGGCGGTGCGAGGGGGTGGACGCCGTGTCTTCGAGCAGGTCGACGCGTTGGGGGAGTGTGACCTCTACACGACGCATCTCCTCGATCCTCGCCGTTGCCGCCGCCTTCTCGTGCCTCGGAGCGTCCGCCGCGCACGCGGCGAACGCCGCCGACGTCAGCGGACCGCTCGGCCCGAAGGTGAACCCGGTGAGTGAACTGGACGCCCTGACCATGACCGGCATCCCCGAGGAGTCCCGCGGACAGTTCCCCGGCGTTGCCGACCAGCTGAACGGACTCGGTCGGCTGAACGAGCTGGGCCAGCTGCGGCAGCTGACCGACCTGGCCGCGCCGGTCGCCGGAGTGCTCCCCGAGATCTCCACCTGATCGACCCGACAGATCCCGTCCTGTGGTCCGGCGTCCGACGGCGCCGGACCTTCTTCGTCCCGCCCCGGGTTCAGTCCGTGGCGGACTCCTCCCGCACGGGGTGCTTGCTCAGGATCGAGACGCGGTTGAAGGCGTTGATGGCGATCGCCACCCAGATCACCGCAGAGATCTCGTCCTCGGTCAGCGACCGGCGGGCGTCGGCGTAGGCGCGGTCCTGCGCACGGGTGTCGGCGGGGTCGGTGGTGGCCTCCGCCAGGCCGAGTGCGGCCCGCTCGCGCTCCGTGAAGAGTTCGGTGTCGCGCCAGGCGGCCAGTACCCCCAGGCGGCGGTGCGTCTCGCCCGCGCGCAGGGCGGCCCCGGTGTGCACGTCGAGGCAGTAGGCGCAGCCGTTGATCTGGGACACCCGGAGGTTGACGAGCTCCACCAGGATGCGGTCGAGCCCTGCCGCATCGGCCGTCGCCCGTACGGACTTGGCCGTGCGCAGGAGTGCCCGGTAGGGCTCGGGGCTCTGCTTGTCGACGTAGATCCGTCGCTCGGCCGGGTCTCCTGCCGTCTCGCTCACCGTGCGCTCCTTCCGGGCCGTCGTGGCCTCCGTCCGCGAGGGGTGCGTGTCACCCCCGCAGGGGCTATGATCATCCATTATTGTTGAAAATGGAACTACATTCTGGGAGGGCGCGCCATGAGTATGGCGGAGGTCGAGGTCCTGAAGGCACGTGACGTTCCTCTGGGCGGGCCCCGGGCGATGACCGTGCGGCGCACGCTCCCGCAGCGCGCCCGCACCCTGATCGGCGCCTGGTGCTTCGCCGACCACTATGGTCCGGACGACGTCGCCGAGTCCGGGGGAATGGACGTCGCGCCCCACCCGCACATCGGACTGCAGACCGTGAGCTGGCTCTTCAGTGGTGAGATCGAGCACCGCGACAGCCTGGGCAGCCACGCGCACGTGCGCCCGGGCGAGCTGAACCTCATGACCGGCGGCCACGGCATCAGCCACACCGAGGTCTCCACCGCGCGCACCACCGTCCTGCACGGCGTACAGCTCTGGGTGGCCCTCCCCGAAGGGCACCGGAACGCGGCCCGCAACTTCCAGCACTACGCCCCCGGAACCACCCGGGTCGACGGGGCGGACATCAGGGTGTTCCTCGGTTCGCTCGCCGGAGACGCCTCGCCCGTGCCCACCTTCACGCCGCTGCTCGGTGCCGAACTCCTCCTCGACCCCGGCGCGACCGTCGAGCTCCGCACCGATCCGACCTTCGAACACGGCCTGCTGGTGGACACCGGTGAGGTCCGCATGGCCGGAACGCTCCTCCAGTCGGCCGAGTTGGGGTACGCGGGCGCGGGGTCCGACGTGCTGACCCTGGTGAACGAATCGGACGTCCCCGCCCGTGCGGTCCTCCTCGGCGGTACCCCGTTCGAAGAGGAGATCGTGATGTGGTGGAACTTCATCGGCCGCAGTCACGAGGACGTCGCCGAGGCCCGCGAGGAGTGGGAGAAGGCCTCCGACCGCTTCGGCGAGGTCGACGGCTACCCCGGCGACCGCCTTCCCGCCCCCGCCCTCCCCAACGCCCGGATCGCGCCGCGAAAGAACCCCGCGCACCGCTGACCTGAGGTTTTCTCTGCCGAGCCGATGGAGGGACGAGAGGCGCCCGGCTGCGCCTGTGGCTGTCGCCGCGACTGTGGGAGGGGGCGTATCGCAGCCCCTCCCACAGTCGCGCAGTCGGCGGGTGTACTTCCAGGGTGTGCTCGTGTGTGAGCAGGTCTGGTCAGCTGAATGCTGACCTCTTGCTGACTTTTCTGACGGTGTGTCATGCTTCCCGACGGCGTAGCGCAGAGTGTGGCGGCGTGCCAGTCTCGGCACCGCAACCCACGTGGCTCATGGGCTGATGGGGCATCGCGGTCCGCTTGTTTCTGTCGGCTACTCGGCTCGACGTACGCCATCGCTCCAGCCGGGTCGAGAAGAACGAAGATATTGTTCAGAGCGTGCTTGGGGTTCTTGCGGCATCGCCGGAGTTGCCGTGCTTGTCGGTGTGGCCGGCGTCATGGTCGGCTCCGTGCTAGAACGCCACGTCGAAATTGGTCGGCGCAGCTTTCCCGGCGCCGCCCGCGGCCAGATCCGCACTCAGTTCCAGCTGCCGTGTCTCCACCAGGGCTGCACGACTGCATGCGGATTTCGCTCGTCCATTCGCGACCTCGGCATGTACGTCATGAAGTTGTCTACCGGGTGGTGCTGACCTGTATCGATGCGGTTGTGTTTACTCCTGACCTGCGCGGACGGCTCTTTCAGCGTCTTTCGGGGTCGGGTTGCGTTATGCGGTCGATTCTCCCCACGTGCTCCCCAGGGCTATGGATTCTCCCCAGATCCTCCCCAGGAGCGCCCCGTGGCGGCCCTGGTCGCATGTGGGGGCAGCCCCTCGCGAGGTGTTCTGTCGGATACGTTGTGTAACTGGCTGCGAGGCGGGGAGCAACCTGATTGGTCGACGTCGTTTCTCTGTTGCCATCGGGCTGCCGGGATCGATCGAGGGGGGCAGATCGCGTCCCGCAGAGTGGTGTAACGGCGAGCATCACTACTGCCCCCTCGGCACCAACGCGGTGGTCACAGGTGGCACGCTGGCGAAGCGGAACGTGATCCTCTACACCACGTGGCGGGACACGACCAGGGGGCATCGTCTTCCACGCGCTCCAGGATTCTCTGCCGCGCTGCTGACGCCCAACGCACTCGGTCTTTTGAGGGCGGTGTACCCGCCACAGAAGTTCGGCATGGCCGTCGGTATCTGGGCTGTGGTCTCGCTCGCGTCGACTGCGCTCGGAGCCATCGTCGACGGCCTGCTCTTCGAGCACGTGAACTGAGAATCGGGTTTTGCATCAACGCTCCCATCGGTGACATCGCGCTCGTTTTCAGCGCAGTCGTCCTGCCACAGAGCAAGAGCAATGGTCCTGTGCATGAGAGCTTCGACACCCTCGAGGTTGGTCTGTTCGCCGTTGTTTTAGGAGTCGAGGGCTGCACTTCGGGCGACACACTCGGCATCGTGGCAGCAGGTGTGGTGACCCTGCAGATGGTTGGGTTGCGCGGGGCCCGAACACCACACCCCACGTCGGCGGGGAGGGCCTGCGGCGCTTCTCCTTCAACCGGTCCCGAAGCGGAACACCCCCGCGTCGGCGGGGAGGACCTCCGCGCGGCCTCGCGCTGCCGCTCCAGGATCGGAACACCCCCGCGTCGGCGGGGAGGACTTGAGACGGAACTGGCGGAAGCCGTGCTCGGACGGAACACCCCCGCGTCGGCGGGGAGGACGGGCCCTGCGTCGGGTCAGGCCTCGGGACCTTCGGAACACCCCCGCGTCGGCGGGGAGGACCAGTGGCGCAAGCGGTTCGAGCGGGCCTGGGCCGGAACACCCCCGCGTCGGCGGGGAGGACGGCTGCGACCAACTCGGCATCCCGTGGGACGACGGAACACCCCCGCGTCGGCGGGGAGGACTGCTCACAGCACCTGTTCGGCCACATCGCGCACGGAACACCCCGCGTCGGCGGGGAGGACCTCTTGCCCATGTTCGTGACGCCCGCGATCAGCGGAACACCCCCGCGTCGGCGGGGAGGACGTTCCTCAGCTCCGACGACCCG
The DNA here is from genome assembly GCF_042743065.1 of Streptomyces sp. NPDC058872. Taxonomy (NCBI): domain Bacteria; kingdom Bacillati; phylum Actinomycetota; class Actinomycetes; order Kitasatosporales; family Streptomycetaceae; genus Streptomyces; species Streptomyces sp. NPDC058872. The sequence continues at coordinate 105,930 of NZ_JBHYMK010000013.1, read as the reverse complement.
AACGGCCCGGCGGAACACCCCCGCGTCGGCGGGGAGGACCGGCAGGTGTTACCGAACGTCGCCTCGCCCGGCGGAACACCCCCGCGTCGGCGGGGAGGACTGGGTCGGCCCGGTGTTCTACCAGTCGAGGGGCGGAACACCCCCGCGTCGGCGGGGAGGACAACCAGCGTGGCCTCGCTCACTGGACGCGGACCGGAACACCCCCGCGTCGGCGGGGAGGACCTCTCCGTCGTGTGGGCGCACGGCGGCCGCGTCGGAACACCCCCGCGTCGGCGGGGAGGACGGATGAGCCCGACGCCGAGGAGCAGACGGACGCGGAACACCCCCGCGTCGGCGGGGAGGACCTGGTTTCTTCGGGCAACGCTGCGACGGTTGTCGGAACACCCCCGCGTCGGCGGGGAGGACGACGTCCACCGCTGGACACTGGGTAGCTCAACCGGAACACCCCCGCGTTGGCGGGGAGGACCCCTTCGAATACGTCCGCATCGACACGATGCGCGGAACACCCCCGCGTCGGCGGGGAGGACTTGGCGGCGGCCTGGATGGCGCGGTCGGTCTGCGGAACACCCCCGCGTCGGCGGGGAGGACGCCGGGCCTGAGGCTCATGGACGCCTACTACGAGGAACACCCCCGCGTCGGCGGGGAGGACCCAAGCGGGCGCTGTACGGGATGTACGAGCGGAGGAACACCCCCGCGTCGGCGGGGAGGACCGCCAAGCAGGTGGTCGGGATGCTGTACCAGTCCGGAACACCCCCGCGTCGGCGGGGAGGACCACGTCGGGCAGCTCGGCGGCGTACGCCAGATCGGAACACCCCCGCGTCGGCGGGGAGGACAGCGGTTCAGCCGGGCCTGGGGCTTCGAGTGGCGGAACACCCCCGCGTCGGCGGGGAGGACGAAGAGAGCCCGCCGACCGAAAGGCCGGCGGGCGGAACACCCCCGCGTCGGCGGGGAGGACTGCGTGAGCGGAGCCGGAAACGCTCTCCGTGGCGGAACACCCCCGCGTCGGCGGGGAGGACCCGCGGTTGGACAGCCGCGGGTCCCCGTTGTCCGGAACACCCCCGCGTCGGCGGGGAGGACCCTTTCTGACCTGCGGCTTAAAAAGGGCTTTGCGAGTTATTTACCTCTAGTGGAGAGGGTGACGCTCCCATCATTCTCATCAAGGTAATCCCATCAAAGTCCTCGGGTACCCGACGCCGGCTCCCTGCTGTACGAATGCTGTAGCCCTGTTCTGTCGGAGCTGGATGTACGAGGACAGCCGCTCCGTCCCCGACGACCTGGGTGACGGCCTCCCAGAGTTCGTCGCGGACTCGAGCAGAGACCGAGCCGACGAAGATGCCTGCTACAACCTCTGTCGTCCATCGGCTGAGGGCACCGCGCAAGTGATCGGGGACTGCGGTGGTGGCGATGACGAGCATGGACGGCATGAGGTATCAGGTCTCCCCGTGTGCGTAGTTGACGCCGGCCGGCAGGACGCCCTCTCGCGGGTCCCAGAGATGAACCATCTGCACATCGCGGCGGTCGAGGTGATCGTCATCTTCGTCGTCTGGCTTGTCGTCGGCTGGGGTGAGGAGCGTCTGGATGTCCCGGACGATCCGCGGCAGCAGGCGCACGAGACGGAGTTCCTCACGGAACTTTCGGCGTGCTTCCTGCTCGGGGTTGGCGGACTGGTGGAGGGAGAAGGCTACGGGCAGGGTGAGATCGGCTTTGTAGAGGTCGGCGATGTCATAGACGAAGGCGTGCTGCGTGCCGGCATGGACGAATCCGAGAGCGGGGGAACATCCCAGTGCGAGCAGGGCAGCGTGCACGATGCCGTACAGGCATGTGTTCGCTGCCGACAGGGGATCGCGTCCCGCAGAGTGGTGTAACGGCGAGCATCACTACTGCCCCCTCGGCACCAACGCGGTGGTCACAGGTGGCACGCTGCCGAAGCGGAACGTGATCCTCTACACCACGTGGCGGGACACGACCCGGGTCACGGAACACCCCTGCGTCGGCGGGGAGGACCGCACCGTGGACGTCGGCCCCTTCAGCATCTACGGAATACCCCCGCGTCGGCGGGGAGGACGCCGAGGGGTTCAAGGTGTGGACGTCCGACGACGGAACACCCCCGCGTCGGCGGGGAGGACATCGCGATCGCCTGCACGAGCGACATCTCGGTCGGAACACCCCCGCGTCGGCAGGGAGGACGCGGTCACCGGGTCCGGCTCCTCGGGCGGCGGCGGAACACCCCCGCGTCGGCGGGGAGGACCAGGGGTCGGCGGGGGTCGCGGCTGTCATGGACGGAACACCCCCGCTCGCGCGGGGACCACGCCTGGCTCCACGAGATTAACCTCAGCCACTACGGGACACCCCCGCTCGCGCGGGGACCACGAGCTGCGGAACCTGATCAAGTACCTGCCGGTCGGAACGCCCTCGGCTCACGCGGGGACCACGGCGTCATCGGCGCGATAGGCTCGGAGAGCGCCTGAACACCTCCGCTCGGGCGGGACCGGGGCCTCAACGTCGACAAGTTCTCCCCTTACACCGGGGCCTCCGCTTGCGCGGAGAACCGGAGAATCATTTGTTCAGTTCTCAAGGTACGGACGCGGAATGCTCCCGCTGACGCGGGAACCAGGCCCGCTCCAGAGTGTCCTCGATCGCCTTCTTCGGAACACCCCCGCTCGCGTGGGGGCCGGCCGTTCAAGACGGCGGTCACGGCAGCATCGTAAGGAGCCCCCCCGCTCTCGGGGGACCGGCAGGATGCCCAGTCGATACCCGCACCCGCACCGGAACACCCCTGCTGGCGCGGGGACCAGGTGTGCGCCGGCCACACCACCCAGCCGCGCGGCGGAACGTCCCCGCTCGCGGGTGGCCCGTGACCCGGGCCGCGGGCTGTCGAGAATCGCCCGCCGACGGGGCATTGTTCTCATGTAAGGGGTGACGGACCCCTGGGATCCGTCACCCGTGGCTCAGATGAGCCAGCTGACGAGTTCGCTGATCAGGACACGGAGTATCGTGCTGATCACTACACGAGAGACCTTGAGAAGGGTCTCGCGACGCAGGGCGAACTTGGGCAAGAACCGGGACACTGTATCTCCACGTGGCATCACACGGCCGAGGGCAAAGCGCCACGTCCCTCGGGAGGGTCATGCGTTTGTCCCGGCAGTGCCGCCGACTGGAGAGCCAGTGGGGCTCCGCGCACCTCAGGGAGGCGTGCAGCGGTAAGTAGTCTACTGCGTGAAGATGTTGGCATACGTGGAGTTGGCTGAAACTTCGTTGGTCTTCGTATCGTCCTGGCGAGGTGGCGATGCGTTCGGGTGTGGATCCTTCCGCTTTCCGCTTCTGCAGCAGGCATGCGCCGCGAATCTGCGACAAGGAGAATCCGTGTCACTGGACTCCCGTCTTTGGGGCAAGCATGCCGGGCTGGGCAAGAGTGCCGGCGGTGTGCAGCACGCACACCCTTTGATCTGTCATCTCCTGGACACGGCTGCTGTTGCCGAGGTGGTTTGGGACGAGCTGTTGACCGTGCGCCAGCGGGGCATGGTGACGCAGGCGCTGCAGGTTGAGGATGAGCAGGCGCGTGCGCTTGTGGCGTTCTGGGCGGGGCTGCATGACGTCGGGAAGATCAGTGTTCCGTTCCAGCTGCAGAGCGGAGGGCCGAAGCGTGGGGACGGGGAGCTGCTGGCGCAGGAGTTGATGGGTGAGCCGGGATACGGATTCGGTGCCGGCGCTGCGCAGGACAGACAGTCGCATGAAGCGGCGACCCACTGGTGGCTTGTGCGGGCGTTCAAGGAGATCGGCTATCCGTCGTCACAGCGGCGTCCGCAGACTCAGCTCAGTCATGCCGTGGCCCAGTTGCTCGGCGGGCACGGCGGTGGTTTCCATCCGGTGGTCTATGACAAGGACTCGAGGTGTCCTGTCGCGCGTCACCCCGGTCTGGGAGCGGGAAGCTGGGAGGAGCAGCGGCGGATCCACTTCGATGAGGTACGCAGAGTCACCGGGGCGGAGGTGGTTCCGGCAGGGCAGATGACGCCGGGAGCGGCTGTTGTCCTGGCGGGGCTGGTGATCATGTCGGACTGGCTGGCCAGTATCCAAGAAGGAGTCCGGACCCGGCTGAGGGGGGAGGGGTGGGCTGGAACTCCGGCGGAACTGGATGCTTACTGGCAGGTTGCCCGCGCTGCGGCTCCTCTTCTGGTGCAGCAGACGGACCTGCTGGGTACGCGCTTCGCTCGGCCGTCGTACCCGCCTGCACGCCTGGGCGAGTCTGGCCTTGCGGTAAGCATCGCAGTCAAGTTGCCTGGCTTGGTAGCCGAGCACGGGCCGGGCATCGTGGTGGTGACGGCACCGGCGTCGCAGAATCGTACAGAAGCGGCTCTTCACGCAGCGGCGGTTCTCGGGCATGCGGCGAATGCGCGGGGGCTTTTTTACGCGCTTCCGACCGGTGCAGCGGCCGACAGTCACATGGAACAGGTGCTTGATTTCGGCCGGCAGGCTCTGACAGGACCCAAGGGGGCGCTGTTGCTTCACAGCTCGTCCCGGCTGAAGCCGGCGGAGGCCATGGAGCAGTGGGTGCAGGTCAATGCGGCAGGGGAGGTCTGTGCGGAGCCTGGTGAGGAGTGGGCCCTCGCAGCCGGCAGTTGGCTCAACTCTCACCATCGTGCGCTTCTGGCTCCGTTCGGCACGGGAACGGTGGACGAGCTTTTGCAGGCTGTCATGCCGGTGAAGTTCAACGTGATGAGGCTGTTCGCCTTTTCCAGCAAAGTCATTGTGGTCGATGAGACTCATGCCCGTGGGGCCTGGGGGCAGAAGCTGATGCTCCGGTTCCTGGAGTGGGCGGCTGCACTGCAGATCCCGGTCGTCCTGGCCGCTTTGGCCGCGGACAGGTCGGTGGACGCGATGCTGACGGCCTACCGCCGCGGCGCGGGAGGGGGAAACGAACCCCTGACGCAGCCTCGTGGGCTACCAGGATGGTCGTTCGTGGATGCGCAGTCCGGAGACAGACACCTACCCCACCAGCCTGCCGGGGACATCCATACCGGCACTCTCAGCATCACGGTCGCTGACGGTGCGCCGTACGACGAGATCCGGCAGGCCCTTGCACCGCTGGCCACAGCCGGTGACGGAACAGCCGCTGTGTACTGCTCGACACCCGAGGAAGCCATCTTCACCTTCCGCCGGCTCACGCAGGACCTGCCCGGGCTCGATGTGACCGTAGTTCACCAACAGATGCGCAACAAAGACCGATGGCAGCGACTGGCAGCCTGCCGCAGTGTCTTCTCTGCCAAGGGTGGGGTGGGCGGCCCTTCCGTGCTGGTGACAACGCCGATGCTGGAGCATGTCCGGGGTCTGCACTTCGACCTGGTCATCTCCGGACCGGCGCCTCTCGTGAACCTGATGGCTCGTGCGGCGCAGAGCACAGATGACCGCGCGCGGCTTGTCGTGCTTCAAGCGGGCAACCGGACCGAACTGGACGACGCCGCGCTGGTGCGGCGCACCGGCATGGTCCTGGGAACGGGCAGGACGGTTTCCTTGCCCGAGGACCTACCCTCACTGCTGGATGAGGTGTACGCCGACGACCTCGTCGACGGTCTGGGAGAGCGAGCCGCTCGTGAGCTCCAGCGGCTCGACAACAAGCGCACGGTTCAAGAAAGCAGAGCTAGCGGTACCGCAGGTTGGCTGGCGGTACCCGGACCGCGGGACCTCGATGGCGACCTCAGCCTGCTGAGCCGCGATTACGGCGGTATGGAGCCCGAACTGCTCTCCTCCGTGCTCGGCGAGGATGCGATGCATGTGGTGTGCCTGTACCCAGGGAATCTGCTGGAGGACGGCGCCTTGCAGGTGAAGCTCGAGCGGGCCAAGAAGAGACCGAAGCCCGGCCAACTCGTCCCCTATCTGATTCCGGTGCCCAAGCGACTTGTCGAGGGGGTGGAGGGCGATGCCAACGCATCGTGGCGTGAGGTGTCCGCACTCAAGACCGTCCTGCGGTTCAACCTCACCCGGCAGGACGGCGAGTGGGTGTACAGCGACGGGGAAAACCGTTTCAGTATGACTGAAAATGGTCTGATGGATGGCCGGTTTCCGGAACAGCCCACGCCACCCTGCCCGTCCGTCTAGCATTCGGTGCACGTCCGACACGGGGGAGGGGCGTGTCCACGCCTGCGTTCAATCTGATCGACCAGCCATGGATTCCTGTCGCATGGGTGGAGGGAAAGTCAGGCCCACCGGAAGTGGGCCTCAGGGACATGTTCCTGCGGGCACCAGAGATCCGCTCTTTGCTGATCCCGGAAGCTCCGGCCCACTCGGCTCTGCTGCGTGTGTTGTACGCGCTCACCGCCCGAATCACCGGCCTGGACGAAGCCCGTCCCGGGAGCTGGGGCGATCGGCGTGAGGAAGTCCTCGAGCAGGGACTCTTCGAGCGGAACATGGAACTTCCCCATGGCCGCCAAGCCGGCGTCGAAGGCTACTTCGAGCAGTGGAGCCACCGCTTCAACCTGTTCGATCGTGATCATCCATGGCTTCAGGACCCCCGCCTGCCCGACCAGTGCGACAGCAAGAACACTGCCGGGGTCCATAAGCTGATCATGAGTCGGGCAGCAGGCAACAACCACTCCTGGTTCGGGCATTGGAGCCATCACGACCCAGTGCCCCCCAGCCTCTCGCAAGCAACACTGTCACTGCTGACCTGGCACTATTGGGGAGCCCCCGGTGCCCTCTCGACACGCACGGTTGGCGAGGTGAGCCACCACTATGCGAAGGCCGCACCCCTGCGAGCTGCGCTGTCGTATCACCCGGAATGCGACAACCTTTTCCTGACGCTGCTGGCCGGACTGACTCCGCCGGCAGACGAGGTCAGCCGGCAGACCGATCTGTGCCCCTGGGAGCATAACGACCTCCCGGACCCGCTCAAGCCGATGCCTGAACCACTGGGCCCCTGCTCGCAGCTCACCGCCTGCTCGCAGCACTCGCTCTACCTCGTCCCCGACCAGGACGGTGAGCACGTGGCTGACGCCTACGTCACCTGGGCCTACGACGCCGAACGGATCCGGCCGCAGGACGACTACCTGATCTGGGACATCGACGACGACGGAAACACCTTCCCCCGCCTCGCAGACTCCTCCCGCTCTCTCTGGCGGGACATCGACGCCCTTCTGCTCAAGCAACTGGACGACTCCAGCCCCATCCAGCCTAGAGTCATGGACCACGCCTTCGACGTCAGCGAATACCTGCGGATACGCGCGCTCGGCTTCGAGCAGGACGCCGCCCAGGCGGCCAACCGCCAATACGTCGATTCCACGACGCCCATGGTCCTGACCCGAGTAGAGCAAGTGGCGATGAGCACCGACCTACCCGTACGCCAACTCCGCGAGCTGGGCGAGCTCTTCGGGGAACAGCTGAATCTGGCCACCAAGGAAGCCTGGCTGAATTACACGGACGACAAGAAAAACAATCCGGGAACCTGGCAGGACGCGGTCGCAGCACGCTACTGGCCGGCAGCGGAGGACGAGTTCTGGTCACGATTTCGACAACTGACACGATCCGACAACACAGCGGAATCCAACTTCGACTTCCAGAACGCATGCCGGGCCTTCGGGCAGCACGCGCTGGAAGCATACGAGACGGTGACCGGCTCCGTGACACGCACAGCACGAGGCGCGAAGGCCGTCGCCGGCGCGAGAGCGATCATCCTTGCCGCAGTTAAGAACCCGCTCAAGGCGATGGAGCGAGCGAAGAAGAAAAAGGCGGCCAAGAAGTCATGACCACCCCGCCGAATCAAGGACCCCCGCAGTGACCTCTCAAGCCCCTGAAGCGAGCAAGCGCCAGAAGAACCGTGCCGCGTACGCCGCATTCACCGCGAACATCGAACGCTTGTGCCGCACGGACCCCGGCGCACATGCAGCGCTACGAGCGGGTCTGCGCCGCGACCTCAACCACCCGCGCGCCCGCCCCATGCACCGGCTGCTGGCCACCCGAGTGCCGGAAGAGTGCGACGACGCCACGGCACAGGCGTATTACACCGTAGCCTCGCTGATCGCCGCCCAGCCCCGACACGCCTTCTCACCCAGCCAGGAAGAAGACGAACACAGCACAGACAAGCCCGAGGCAGCCCAGACGCAAAACCTCCAGGAGAGCGACGAAGCGGACAAGGAAGATGCTCCCTCTGCGCCCGCCCCGTACGGCTCTTCGTTCGGCTCCACTCTGGGACAAGCCGTCATCGCACAGGGCGCCTCCCTTCGGATGAGCGCCGCAGAAAACCGCATCAACCTTCTGACACGGCAGAGCACCCGCGGCATTCACCTACACCTGCCTGCTGCGGTCAACCAGGTGCGCGCCGCAGGCGCCCCCATCGATTGGGGACAGTTGCTGGCAGACCTCGTCGACTGGCCTTACCGGTCCGGACGCATCAGCCGCCGCTGGCTGCAGGACTTCTACCGGATCACCGCCGCCTACCAGGACTGACCCTTCCTCACCCGCAGGAGCCACCCCATGAACCCCAGGCCACGCTTCATCGACATCCACATCATCCAACCCGTCCCCTACGCGAACCTGAACCGGGACGACACCAACTCGGTGAAAACCATGCTCTACGGCGACGCCCTGCGTACTCGTGTGTCCAGCCAATCCTGGAAACGGGCCGTCCGCGAGCACTTCCAGGACACGCTCGGCGACAAAGCCCTGCGTACACGTCGCATTGGCGAGCGAGTCGCCGAGGCCCTCCGCGAACGGGGATGGGACCAGGCGATCGCCGAACGCGCCGGCGCGCATGTCGCGACAGGAAGCAGCATTAAATGGGAGGTGGCCAAGGGCAAAGACAAGCAACCCATCACGAATAAAATCCTGACCAACGCACTCATCTACCTCCCCGAAGACGCTGTCCAAGAACTGGCGGACATTGCCGAAGCGCATAAAGACGCCCTCGCGGCCGACTTCACAGGCAAGGGAAGGAGCAAGCCCGAGAGTGCATTGAAAGGAAAGATCGACAAGGTCCTTATCAAGAGAAACGGAGTCATCAACCTCTTCGGCCGCATGCTCGCAGAAGTAAACCAAGCAGACGTCGACGGAGCCGTGCAGGTCGCACACGCTTTCACCACGCACACCACCGAAGTCGAACTCGACTACTTCGCAGCCGTTGACGATGTCACCGCGGCGAAAGGCGACGAAACCGGCAGCGGCCACATGGGCACAGCCGAGTTCAGCACCGGCACTTTCTACCGATTCGCTACCGTAGACCTCGAGGAGCTCGTCAAGAATCTGAGCGACGACTACGACATCGGACTCGAAGCCGCCCGCGAACTCGCCGGCCAGTTCCTCCTCTCCTTCATCGAGTCACTACCGCAAGCGAAGAAGAACTCCACCGCCCCGCACTCACTCCCGCACCTGGTGCACGTAGCAGTCCGCTCCGACCGGCCGCTGTCATTCGCCGCCGCCTTCGAAGAACCCGTACGCTCTGCCCAACACGGCGGCTACCTCGCGCGGTCAGTCCAAAACATCGACGTCTATTCCGAGGCCGCGAATACGCTTCTCGGCCGCGACCGCGTCCTGCACGCAGGGCATGCTTCTCTTCATTTCGACAAGCTGGAGCACCTTGGAGAGCGGCACTCCTCCTTCGAAGCTCTCGTCACCGCAGCCGTAGCCACCGCCCTTGCCGAGCACCCGCAGTGACCGCAAGGCCCGCCCGCGGACTGCTCCTGCGCCTAGCAGGCCCACTGCAGTCCTGGGGCACCCACAGCAAGTACCTGCAGCGTGACACGGCCCGGTTCCCCACCCGGTCCGGCGTCATCGGCATGCTGGCCGCAGGTCTCGGTCGACCGCGCGGCGCCTCCCTGGACGACCTCACGGCGCTGTCGATGACCGTCCGAGTCGACCGCCCCGGTGTCGTACTGTCCGACTTCCATACCGTAGGTGGCGGACTGCCGGCCGACGAGACAGTCATTACCGTCAATGGCGAACACCGACCCGAGGGCAAGGGCACTTTGGTGTCCAAACGCTACTACCTTGCCGACGCCTCCTTCACTGTCGCACTCACATCCGACGACGAAGAGTTGCTCCAGGCGTGTGCTGACGCCCTGAGAACTCCGCGCTGGCCTCTTTTCCTTGGCCGTCGATCCTGTCCGCCAGAGGGACCGATCCTGCTCGGAATCGTGGGAGACCCGCTGCACCACCTGACGCGAATGCCACTGGCAACCAAGAAGCCACGTACCAGCCCGCAGCCGATCGAATTCTACGGAGACAGACCACTCGGGATTCTTCCCCCAACCACAGTCGTCCCAGACCACGACCACGGCGACCACCACAGCGGCGAAGTCAACGACGAACCAATGTCGTTCGCACCGTCAGCACGCCAGTACAGACCCCGACCGCTGTACCGTCGTTCTGCCTTCCTTCCGGATGCCGAGTACGGAGGCTTCGCCACCGGCTACTTGAAGAAGCTTCAGCTTTACACCGACACCCATTTCACTGTGCCAAAGAGGAGTGCCTGGTGACACTGTGGCTGACCCGCATCCTGCCCTCGGCCAGCTCTCCTGAAGCCCACCGGGACCTTAGTGGCAATGCTCAAGGACTCCGGTTGCATCAACGTTTGCTCCAGATGTTCCCTGACGGAGTCGAAGGTCCTGCCCGAGTAGCATTCGGCGTTTTGTTCCGAGCTGAGGAAACCCCACGCGGCCCGCAAATCCTCCTGCAAAGTCAAGTCAAACCAGACCCCTCGCGCCTGCCGGACACCTACGGCAGCATCGAAACCCGCTCACTCGAGAGTCTGTTGTCAAGCCTTTGTAAAGGAACAGTGGTCCACTACCGCTGCGTGGCCAACCCTGTGCGTAAACCCGGAGCAACCTCCCGCGAGGCGTACAAACTCCCTCCCATTGTCGCCCTGAGTGGAAATGCCGCAGTCGAATGGTGGGAACGCCAGGCCACCGCAGCCGGCCTGGAACCCTTGCACATCGACGCTCAGCCACTCGCCAAGGTGAGCGGCTACAAACCTTCCAAGAACCGCACCGCGAAGCAGCTCGTCCAGCACTCCCGCACCCAATTCGACGGGACAGCCCGAGTCCTCGACGCCGACCTGCTGCGCGAGAAGATCGCTGCAGGCATCGGACGAGGCAAGGCACACGGGTGCGGAATGTTGACAGTTGCACCCATGCAGCAGCGTTCATGAATATGGTTCCTGGCCCAAGGGGGACTGCTGCAGGGTTGGGTGACACCTGACCTGGCTTGCTGAGAAGCGGCCTGGAAGGATGTTGCAGTGCCCAAGCCGTATCCGAAGGAGTTCCGCGAGGACGTCGTGCGGGTCGCGCGCAACCGCGAGCCCGGCGTCACGCTGGAACAGATCGCCGCCGACTTCGGCGTCCACCCGATCACGCTGTCGAAGTGGCTGCGCCGCGCCGATACCGACGAGGGCGCCAGGCCCGCAACGGCATCGGGTGAGTCGGCCGAGCTGCGTGAGGCCCGCAAGCGCGTCCGGCTGCTGGAGCAGGAGAACGAGGTTCTGCGGAGGGCTGCGGCGTATCTGTCGCAGGCGAACCTGCCGGCAAAATGATGTACCCGCTCGTCCGCGAGCTGGCCGCCACCGCTGCCCCTCACCGGGTGCCGGTGGCGGTGACGTGCCGGGTGCCCGGGCTGGCCCGCCAGCCCTACTACCGGTGGCTGGACCGGCCGGTCACGGACGCCGAACTGTCCGAGGCATACCGGGCCGACGCCCTGTTCGACGCGCACCGCGACGATCCCGAGTTCGGTCACCGCTTCCTTCTCGACGAGGCTCATGCCGCCGGTGAGGCGATGGCGGAGCGGACGGCCTGGCGGATCTGCCGGGACAACGGCTGGTGGAGCGCGTTCGGTAAACGCAGGGGCCGAGGGAAGAATGCCAAGTCCGGGCCGCCGGTCCACGATGACCGGGTGCGGCGTGACTTCACCGCGGACGGGTCGAACCGGTTGTGGCTCACAGACATCACCGAGCACGCGACCGGCGAGGGCAAGCTGTATCTGTGTGCCGTCAAGGACGTGTACTCGGGCCGCATCGTGGGCTACTCCATCAATGCCCGGATGGAGTCCCGCCTCGCCGTGGCCGCGCTGGAGTCCGCCGTCGCCCGCCGCGGCCAGGTGGCCGGTTGCGTGGTGCATTCAGACCGCGCCCAGTTCCGGTCACGGAAGGTTGCTGCCGTACTCGCTCGGCACGGCCTGGTCGGCTCGATGGGCAGAGTCGGGGCCGCAGGCGACAACGCGGCCATGGAGAGCTTCTTCGCGCTGCTGCAAAAGAACGTCCTCGACCGCCGAACTTGGGCCAATCGACAGGAGCTGCGGATCGCGATCGTCACCTGGATCGAGCGGACCTACCACCGGCGTCGGCGCCAGAGACGTCTGGGCCGATTGACCCCCGTTGAGTACGAGACCATCATGACCCCACCCGCAGCTCTGGCTGCGTAAACCCGCTGTCACCCGATCATGCAGCAGTCCCAAGGATCGCCCAGAGCGTCAAGGACTGCGGCAGCATGGGCCTCACGCTGCCGTGCCCACATTGCGCCACCGAGATGCGAGTGACGCGATGGGTGCGTCCTTTGCGGGTCGAACCGGTGGAAACGCCCGTGGTGCCCGCCCAGCACCTCAGCGATACGCTCGATCTCCGTGTCCACCGTCGTACCAAAGCCCAGAGCCTCCAGAACGGCGGGTACCGCTTCCATCCCGGCGATGTCGTGCCCGAGCCGCTCGACGCCGATCCTTCCCGGATCACCCGCCAGCGAGTCACTCAAGCCGCTGCGCCCTCGAGCATCGCAGAACTGGAACCCGGAGAGCTTCCCGATGTCGTGCAGCCCCGGAAGATTTCAAGTCCAGTGAGACAGTCGTGACGCTATGAGGTTTGTGGTGCGGGCTCGCGTCGTTTGGCTGGGTCGTTGATCCATGCCTGCTGGGGTATCTGGGGTGGTCGGGGGCGTCGGCCGAAGCGTTCGGGATGGCGGGCGTATGCGTCGGCGAGGGTGACGGCCCGCTGGTCGCGGACCTCCTCGGCGGTGCCGAAGTGCACGCTGGCGGGCGTGTGCCAGCCGATGCCCGAGTGCCGGTGCTCGTGGTTGTAGTACGCGATGAACGCGTCGAACCACTCGCGGGCGTGGGCCAGCGAGTCGAACCGCTCGGGGTAGTCAGACATGTACTTCGCGGTCTTGAAGTGGGCCTCGCTGTAGGGGTTGTCGTTGGAGACCTTCGGCCTCGAGTGCGACCGGGTGACGCCGAGGTCGATCAGCAGCTGGGAGACCTTCTTCGAGGTCATCGACGTGCCGCGGTCGGCGTGCACGGTCTGGGGCACGATGCCGTTGCGGACGATGGTCTCCCGGATCAACTCCTCGGCCCGCACCGCTGATTCGGCGGCCTCGACGGTATGGCCGACGATGTAGCGGCTGAAGATGTCGATGATGACGTAGGCGTGATACCAGACGCCCTTGACCGGTCCGGCCGCCTTGGTGATGTCCCAGGTGAACACCTGCGAAGGTGCGGTGGCGACCAGCTCGGGCACCGTCTTCGCCGGGTGGGTGGCCTGGCGGCGGCGTTCGCCGGACTGCCCCTTGGCGCGCAGGATCCGGTACATCGTGGAGACGGAGCAGTGGTAGCGCCCGGCATCCAGCTCGCGGGCCCAGATCTGCGCGGGCGGCAGCTCGGCGTACTCGCCCGAGTTCATCAGCTCCAGGACCGTCGCCCGCTCCTCGGGTGTGAGGGCCGAGGGCTGGACCTGCGGTTTCCTGGGCTTTCGCTCGGGCGGGGGCCGCAGCCGGCGGTAGTGGGTGGCCCGGGAGCGGCCGGTCAGCCGGCACGCGGCCGTAATGCCCAGTTCGCCCTGGACGCCGGTGAACGCGTCGTCGACCACCGGGTCGGCGGCAGCGTTCAGTCCGCGCCCTCGGAGATCATTTCCAAGAGCGCGGAAGCTTTTCCCATGACTTCCAGCGCGGCCTTGTTCCGGGCCAGTTCCTTCTCCAGCCGTTCCACCTGGCGGCGCAGTTTCTCGTTCTCCGCCTCGGCTGCGGACTTCTTCGGCCGGGCCGGGCTGGTGCGCTTGTCGACCAGCTTCTCCAGAGCCCCGGCATCCCGCGCGGCCCGCCACTCGGTGACGTGCGAGTGGTACAGGCGCTCGCGGCGCAGGACCGCGCCCTTCTCGTTCTTGGGCGCGGCGTCGTACTCGGCCACGATCCGCAGCTTGTACTCGGGACTGAAGGTGCGGCGCTTCGGCCGGGCAGCCGGGTCGGGTCCGGCAGGGTTGATGCTGGCCATGAGGGGGTGGTTCTCCTGTCGTGCCCTCTCAGGCTAACCCGGCGAAGCGGGACGTCTCACCCAAGGCTGACAGAGAGGGCCCGCGCAGAGCGCGGTCAGAGCGCGTGTCCGATCCGGCGCATCGGACAAGCCGAAACCCTCGGCGATGGCCAGCCTCTGGTTGTCGGACAAGTAGTGGTCCCACAGAACAGGGCAATCGCCGCAGCATCCAGCAGGTGCCTCACCAGCGGATAGGCCGGAAGCTTGGGATTCAACCCCCGAGACTTTCCCCACGCCGTCTCATCAGGAGCTGTGTCCGGCCGTCGCATCATGAGTATTCCCCTACCGTCCGCGCGCTCGGCCCGTGTCGTCGGAGCCCGTCCACGTCTACTCCACCATGCGGCGCTGACAACACGCGGGTGAACGGTCGGGTAGCTTTGCGGCATGCGCTTCAGTACCCGGCCAGCAGCGCTGGTAAAGCAATTGCAAAGCCTCTGCTGAGTTGCAGGTCACGAAGGGTCTTCCCCACCGACGTGGGGGTGTTCCGATCATGTGCTGGGTGGGGGTCGACTGGGCTCTGTCTTCCCCACCGACGTGGGGGTGTTCCGGCGATCCGGCGCAGGATCGCGGAGATCCGGGCGTCTTCCCCACCGACGTGGGGGTGTTCCGGGCGACGCCGCCCTGCAGGTCGTCTCCCAGCTGTCTTCCCCACCGACGTGGGGGTGTTCCGTCCGTAATGGACGCGGCTGGCCGCAGTCGCAGGTCTTCCCCACCGACGTGGGGGTGTTCCGGTGCGGGCCATGCTGGTGGGCCGGGCGCCGGTGTCTTCCCCACCGACGTGGGGGTGTTCCGGCCACCGGCCAGTTCATCGAATTCCACGTCGAGTCTTCCCCACCGACGTGGGGGTGTTCCGAACCTGACCCACGCGGCGGTCGCCCTGGACGAGTCTTCCCCACCGACGTGGGGGTGTTCCACAGATGGCGCATCAGATGAGGTAGATGGGCCCGTCTTCCCCACCGACGTGGGGGTGTTCCGGCCGCCACGGCCCGTGAGGCCTGCCAGATGGAGTCTTCCCCACCGACGTGGGGGTGTTCCGACCAGTCGTCTGCCGCTCGTGAACCCGTCTTGGTCTTCCCCACCGACGTGGGGGTGTTCCGCAGGCGGTCACCGGGCTGAAGGAGGCTCGCCGGTCTTCCCCACCGACGTGGGGGTGTTCCGCCGTGACGGACGTCGCACAGCGGACCGCGACGGTCTTCCCCACCGACGTGGGGGTGTTCCCCGGGGGCCCAGGCTGTGCACGGCCGTGAGGGAGTCTTCCCCACCGACGTGGGGGTGTTCCGTCGTCGGCCTGGCCCTCGTGGAGTACAGCTACGTCTTCCCCACCGACGTGGGGGTGTTCCGGGCGGAACCGACCCGGCCTTCGTCATCTTCCAGTCTTCCCCACCGACGTGGGGGTGTTCCGCCGACCGACACCATGCCCGTGCGACTGCGCTTGTCTTCCCCACCGACGTGGGGGTGTTCCGGAACTCGCCCGGCTCCTAGTGTCCTGAGTCTTAGAAGAGCTATAGAAGTATGCTGGGCTCATGGCACGCATGGGTCGACCGACGGTTGACGTGGTTCTGACGGATGACGAGCGTGAGACGTTGCTGCGCTGGTCGCGGCGGGCGACGTCCGCGCAGGCTCTGGCGCTGCGTTGTCGGATCGTCCTGGCGTGTGCTGACGGGCTGTCGAACACGCAGGTGGGTAAGGAACTTGGGGTACATCCGACCACGGTGGCCACTTGGCGCAAGCGGTTCGCGGCCCAGCGGCTGGAGGGCCTGGCCGACGAAAAGCGGCCGGGTCCTGCCCGCACGGTGACGGACGAGCAGGTCGAGGACGTGATCGTGCGGACTCTGGAGACAACGCCGAAGGGCGCCACCCACTGGTCCACTCGTGAGATGGCAAAGCAGAGCGGGCTGAGCCAGTCGACGGTCTCGCGGATCTGGCGCACCTTCGGCCTCAAGCCGCACCAGGTCGACACCTTCAAGCTGAGCAAGGGCCCGCAGTTCGTCGAGAAGGTCCGCGACGTGGTGGGTCTGTACCTTGATCCGCCCGAGCGCGCCATTGTGCTCTGCGTCGATGAGAAGTCGCAGATTCAGGCGCTGGACCGATCGGCCCCGGTGCTGCCGATGATGCCCGGTATGCCCGAGCGCCGCACCCACGATTACCTGCGTGGAGGCGTCACCACCTTGTTCGCGGCGCTCAACACCGCCACCGGCGAGGTCATCGGCTCCCTGCACCGCCGCCACCGCGCCGCCGAGTTCAAGAAGTTCCTCGCGAAGCTGGACAAGGAAGTCCCCGCCGAGCTCGACGTCCACCTGATCTGCGACAACTACGCCACCCACAAGACTCCTGCCATCCAGAAGTGGCTGCTCGCACACCCGCGCTTCCATATGCACTTCACGCCGACCAGCTCGTCCTGGCTCAATCAGGTCGAGCGCTGGTTCGGCCTGCTGACGGACAAGCAGATACGGCGTGGGGTCCACAAGAACGTCCAGGCGCTCGAGAAGGACATCCGCGACTGGATCGCCCACTGGAACGAGGACCCCAAGCCGTTCACCTGGACCAAGTCCGCCGACGAGATCTTCGAACGCCTCGCCGGCTACCTGAACCGCCTGCCGAACCCCAAACCCTAGATATGCACCTCTTCCGAGACTCAGGACACTAGCCGACGACTGAACGTCTTCCCCACCGACGTGGGGGTGTTCCGTTGTGCGCTACTGGAACATTCGCGCGTGATCAGTCTTCCCCACCGACGTGGGGGTGTTCCGAGACCGAGACGGTCCGCCTCGCGCTGCACCTGGTTTTCCCCACCGACGTGGGGGTGTTCCCCGTCATGCGTCCGTAGGAGCTGCCTGTCGCCGCTTCGTGAAAACTGACCCCCAGGCGGTCTCCGAATATTGACCCCTCCTGAGTCTTGGAGGGTGCTGAAAGTGGAGGACTGGGCAGAGATACGTCGGCTGCATCGAGCGGAGGGCGTGCCCATCAAAGAGATCTCGCGGCGGCTGGGGGTGGCCCGGAACACGGTGCAGGCCGCGTTGGCTTCGGACCGGCCGCCGAAGTACGAGCGGGCGCCACGCGGGTCGGTGGCGGATACCTTTGAGCCGCAGATCCGGTTCCTGCTGAACGAGTGGCCCACGATGCCGGCGCCGGTGGTTGCCGAGCGGATCGGCTGGCCGCATTCGCTGTCGCCTCTGAAGCGGAAGCTGGCCCAGATCCGGCCCGAGTACGTGGGCATCGACCCGGTCGACCGGGTCACCTACGAGCCGGGCGAGATCGCCCAGTGCGACCTGTGGTTCCCGGAACCGAAGGTGCCGGTCGCACCGGGGCAGGAGCGGGTGCTGCCGGTGCTTGTGATGACGCTCGGCTTCTCCCGGTTCATGACGGCGGTGATGATCCCTTCTCGGCAGGGCGGCGACATCCTGTCGGGGATGTGGGACCTGATCAGCGGCATCGGCCGGGTCACCAAGACGCTGGTCTGGGACCGCGAGGCAGCAATCGGCGGGACCGGGCGGGTGACCGCGCCGGCGGCGGCGTTCGCCGGGACCCTGGCCACCCGGATCAAGCTCGCCCCGCCCCGCGACCCCGAATACAAGGGCATGGTCGAGCGGAACAACCAGTACCTGGAGACCTCGTTCCTGCCCGGCCGGACATTCGCCTCCCCGGCGGACTTCAACCTGCAGTTGGCCGAGTGGCTGGACCGGGCCAACGCCCGCACCGTCCGCTCGATCCAGGGCCGGCCGGTCGACCTGCTGGAGACCGACTACCTGTCGATGATCCCGCTGCCGCCCCTCGCCCCGCCGATCGGACTCAACCAGCGGGTCCGGCTCGGCCGGGACTACTACGTCCGCGTCGACACTGTCGACTACTCGGTGGACCCGCAGGCCATCGGCCGGTTCGTCGACGTCACTGCCTCCCTGCAGGAGGTGACGGTGTTCTGCGACGGCCAGGTCGTCGCTCAGCACCAGCGGTCCTGGGCGAAGCAGATCGTGGTCACCGACCCCGTCCATGCCGCGACCGCCCAGCGGATGCGCCAGGCCCTGGCCCTAGACCGGCAAAAGCGCCAGGCCTCGACCAGGCGCCACGCCGACGGACATGCCGTCGCGCTGCGGGCACTGCCCGACTACGACGCCCTGTTCGGCGTCGACTTCGACCCTGCGAGCACGAGAGCGAGCAACGAATGACCACCACCAAGGCGAAGGCCGGCACCGGCACGGCGACGAAGGACGGGCTTCCGTCCATGCTCGCCTACCTGACCCGGGTCCTGAAGACCCCGACGATCGGAGCGTTCTGGGAGGAGCTCGCCGAGCAGGCACGGGACGAGAACTGGTCCCACGAGGAGTATCTGGCAGCCCTGCTGCAGCGGCAGGTCGCCGACCGGGAGTCCAAGGGCACCGTGATGCGGATCCGCACTGCCCACTTCCCGCAGGTCAAGACGCTGGAGGACTTCAACCTCGACCACCTGCCGTCGCTGCGGCGCGACGTCCTCGCGCACCTGGCGACCGGCACGTTCGTCGCGAAGGCGGAGAACGTGATCCTGCTCGGCCCGCCCGGGATCGGCAAGACCCACCTGGCCATCGGGCTCGGGGTGAAGGCCGCCCACGCCGGCTATTCGGTGCTGTTCGACACCGCCAGCAACTGGATCACCCGGCTCCAGGCGGCTCACCAGGCCGGGCGGTTGGACGCCGAGTTGAAGAAGATCCGCCGCTACAAGTTGATCATTATCGACGAGGTGGGCTACATCCCGTTCGACCAGGATGCCGCGAACCTGTTCTTCCAGCTCATCGCCTCCCGCTACGAACAGGGCTCGGTGATGGTCACTTCGAACCTGCCCTTCGGGCGGTGGGGAGAGATCTTCTCCGACGACGTGATGGCCGCCGCGATGATCGACCGCCTGGTCCACCACGCCGAGGTCCTCACCCTCACCGGTGACTCCTATCGCACCCGCCAGCGGCGCGAACTCCTCGCGAAGGAGAACCGCGCCAGCCGCGACTGAGCCGCCCCGGACAGCCGGTCTGGACAGACGGTCCGGTTCAGAGCGACCACCAGCAATACAGGTGCATGTCGGATGACCGGGCACGCTGGGCGAGCCCCGCCAGGGCCTCAAGGACATCGAGCGCGTTGGAGGCGTCGACCTTGCTCTGCTGCAGTTCGGCCGTCATCGACCACGGCTCGGCGACGCGTTCCAGGTCGGCCCCCGTCGCCTCGGCGAGGGCCTCGGCCAGGGTGTCCGACACGCTGATGATGAGGCGGCCTTCGTCCTCCGGAGAGGACAGCAGCTGCCCGGCCCGCGGGCGTCGGCTGGCCTCCTCATAGGTGCAGTTTGTGAGGATGGCTTCGAGCTGGGCGATGGCGACGACCGGATCGATGTTCTTGAGGAAGACCACGTCGAGCGCGGCTTCGGCCGGCCCTCCGGCCCGCTCGGCCACCGCCAACGCTGCTTGGTCGTCAGCAGCAGAGAAGTAATCGCACAACGTCATGGCGACGAGTCTCACATCCATGGCCGACAGCCTGGCTCGTCCAGAGCAAGGTCAGCAGACCCAAGTCGCCGACCATAAAGGGGTCAATTTTCGGGGACCCACACGGGGTCAATTTTCAGAGACCGTTGACACTGCCTGCGTAGCGTCTTCCCCGCCGACGTGGGGGTGTTCCGGGCCCGACCGGCATCCGGTCGGGCCCTTCGAGGTCTTCCCCACCGACGTGGGGGTGTTCCGGTCCGCGAGATCATGCAGCGCGGTGACCTGACGTCTTCCCCACCGACGTGGGGGTGTTCCGGATCGGGGCGTCGTGGAGCTTCACAGGGCGGTGTCTTCCCCACCGACGTGGGGGTGTTCCGTCCGCGCTGGAGTCCGCGCTGATCGAGTCCGGGGTTTTCCCCACCGACGTGGGGGTGTTCCGGACGGCGCCACCTCCAAGGTCGTCGTCCTCAAGTCTTCCCCACCGACGTGGGGGTGTTCCGACGCGCCGCATAGTAGGCGTGGTCCCGCGGGTGTCTTCCCCACCGACGTGGGGGTGTTCCGGCCGCTACCGCCATGATCAACCGCCGTACGCGGTCTTCCCCACCGACGTGGGGTGTTCCGCCGGCATCTCCCAGATACGCGCGGCCGGTGCCGTCTTCCCCACCGACGTGGGGGTGTTCCGACGAGCCCCACCCGAAGGACGAGCCGGTTTTCGTCTTCCCCACCGACGTGGGGGTGTTCCGGACCTCGCAGACTGGCTGGTGACCGCGATCAAGTCTTCCCCACCGACGTGGGGGTGTTCCGGCGACCTGTTCGAGGGCGACCCTGCGATGCTGGTCTTCCCCACCGACGTGGGGGTGTTCCGTGGGCGTCCTCGGCCCCGTGCCGAGGGGGGCGGTCTTCCCCACCGACGTGGGGGTGTTCCATCAACAGCCCCGAGGGCATCGAGGCCCGCCTAGTCTTCCCCACCGACGTGGGGGTGTTCCGTCGGGCCACAGGACGATCCGTTGGGACTTCGCGTCTTCCCCACCGACGTGGGGATGTTCCGCAGCGCCTCAAGTCGCCCGGCAGCGCCGAGTTGTCTTCCCCACCGACGTGGGGGTGTTCCGTACGAGCGCACGGTCGGGTCCCACTTCTCGCCGTCTTCCCCACCGACGTGGGGGTGTTCCGCGCATGAACCGCCCCGGGTTCGGTAGAGACCTCACGTGGCACCGTGTCGCGATCTGGCTCCGCCGTAAACACAGCATCCACAGCAGCCAGTTGAAGAGATTCTGTGATCAGGGGTGGCGGTTCGCCGACGGCGAGATCGCGTTCCTCGGCGCATCCAGCGTCATGATCGAACGCTATCGCTACCGCGGAGCACGTATTCCGACTCTGTGGACCATCGACTCGGCAGCCGGAACCGGCTGACCGCAGGGCAAGACACGTGGAGAGCCGGATGCGTGGAGACACGCACGTCCGGTTCGGGTCGGCGGCTCGGGGAAACGGAACGACGGCAACGTCGTCACCGCGCCCCGAGCCGACCGCACAAGGACACATCGCGGTGGAGTGGGCGACGTGGGTGGTGAGCCGGCAGCCATGGTCGGCCGGCGAGGAGGGGGAAGGTCCCGCGCCGACGGGTCGACGCGGGACCTCGTAGCGGCACGACGGACGTCAGGACGCCGTGCCGCGGCTTGAAGGGCCTTCCCCTGTGGCGGTGGTGGACAGCCGCTGCCGCTGGGCGCGGCGTTCCGCCTGCCGGTCCGGGTCGGGAAGCGGAGAGGCCATCAGCAGCTTTCGGGTGTAGGGGTGCTGCGGATCGGCGGTGACCTGTGCGCCGTCCCCTTCCTCGACGATGTCGCCCCGGTAGAGGACCGCGACGCGGTGGCTCAGGTGGCGTACGACGGCCAGGTCGTGGGAGATGAACAGGTAGGCGACGCCGGACGCCTCCTGGATCTCCTTCAGCAGGTCCAGGACCCGCGCCTGGGTGGTCAGGTCGAGGGCCGATACGGGCTCGTCGCACACGATGAGCGCCGGTTCCAGCGCGAGGGCCCGGGCGATGGCGATCCGCTGCCGCTGGCCCCCGGAGAACTCGCGGGGCAGCCGTCGGGCCGAGTCCCGGGGCAGCCCGACACGTTCCAGCAGCTCGTCCACGCGTGCGTGCGCCTTCACCGGATCGGTCGCACGCGTCGCCGTCAGCGGTTCGGTGAGGATGTCGCCGATGTTCTGCGCCGGGTTGAGGGAACCGTACGGGTCCTGGAAGACGGCCTGGATGTCCGTGGCCAGGGCTCGGCGGGAACGGCGGTCCAGCCGGGTGATGCTGCGGTCGCGGAAGCGGATGTCGCCGCCGGTGACCGGGGCCAGGCCGAGGATCGCCCGGCCCAGCGTGGTCTTGCCGGAGCCTGATTCGCCCACCACCCCGAGGGTTTCGCCGGGCCGGATGCCGAGGCTGACGCCGTGCAGGATCGGTGTGGGCCGGGCCCGGAAACCACGGCCGGGGTAGGAGACTTCGAGGTCTTCGACGGTGAGCAGCGGGGCGGTCATTCGGACACCTCGGCGGGGGCGGGTTCGGTCGTAGGAGCGTCGGTGGAGGGGGCGCTCGCGCTCCAGGGCTTTCTCGCGGGTCCGCCGTCGAGGATCGCCGCCAGGAGCGACCTGGTGTAGGGGCGGGCGGGCTCGTGGAAGATCGCGCGCACCGGACCGGTCTCGATGATCCGACCGGCTTTCATGACCGATACCGTGTCGCACAGGTCCGCCACGACGCCGAAGTTGTGCGTCACCAGCAGGATCGCCATGTCGTGCTCGTCGCGCAGGTCGCGCAGGAGGTCGAGCACTTCGGCCTGGATCGTCACGTCGAGAGCGGTGGTCGGCTCGTCGGCGATGAGGAGGTCCGGTCCGCAGGAGACGGCGCCGGCGATGAGGACGCGTTGGGCCATGCCGCCGGAGATCTGGTGCGGGTGGGAGGCGAACACCCGGGCGGGGTCGTCGAGGCCGACCCTGGCCAGGAGTTCGAGAGCCCGGGTCCTGGCCTGGGTCCGCGACATTCCCAGGTGCAGCCTCAGCGGTTCGGTGAGCTGCTCGCCGATGGTGAAGGACGGGTCCAGGTTCGCCATCGGTTCCTGGGGGATGTACGCGATCCGCCGGCCGCGCAGGGCCGCCAACGTCTTCTCGGAGGCCCCGGCCAGTTCCGTACCCTCGTACAGGATGGAGCCCGCGGTGACGTGTCCGCCGTCGGAGAGCACGCCGAGGATGGCGAACGCGGTCTGTGTCTTGCCCGATCCGGATTCGCCGACCAGGCCGTGGATCTCGCCGCGCCGCACGCTCAGGCCGACGCCGCGGACGACCTCAGCCATCCCGCCCTGAGGTAGGGCGTAGCCGACCCGCAGGTCTGTGGCCCTCAGGACGTCCTCGGTCTTTACGGCCGGGCCGGTGTGGAGGGTCGGTGCGGGTTCGTCGGCGGCCGGGGAAGTCGCCGTGTCCTCCGCGGTGGCGCCGGTCCCGGCCCGGGTTCCCGATCCGGATTCCAGCGTGTCCCGCAGGGCGTTCGCCAGGAGCACGCACGCCACGCAGACCAGTCCGATCACGGTACTGGGCCAGAGCATCAGCAGCGGTGCGGTGTAGATGTTGCGGAAGCCGTCGCTGAGCATGGTGCCCCAGGTGACGATGTTCGGATCGCCCAGGCCGACGAACTCGAGCCCTGCCTGGAGCGCGACCGCGGCGCCGGCCACCATCGCGCCCTGGATGATGACGGGCGTGCGTACCACGGTCAGGATGTGGCGCCGGATGATCCGTGCGTCGGTCAGCCCCGCGACGCGGGCCGCGTCGACGTACAGCTCCTCGCGGACCCGCAGCACGGCGGAGCGCACCACGCGGTAGAACACCGGGGTGATCAGGACGCCGATGATCGTCATGGACGACCACAGGCCCGGGCCGATCACCGCACGGGCGGCCAGCAGCACGATCATCCCGGGCAGCGCCATCAGCAGTCCGAACGCCCAGTCCGCCGTGGCGTCGAACCAGCCGCGGAAGTAGCCGCCGACCAGCCCGGCGCTGATGCCGATGACGGATGACACGCCGAGCGTGAGGGCCGCGCCGGACAGGCTGTAGCGGCCTGCGTACAGCAGGTTCGACAGGACGTCGCCGCCGCTGGTGTCGGTGCCGAGCGGGTGCTGCCCACTGGGTGCCTCCAGTGCGTGCGCGATGTCGCCGGTGTGCGCCGCGTACGGTGCCAGCCAGGGTGCGAGCACCGCGGAGAGCACCGCCAGGGCGAGGATGAGCACCGAGGCGAACCCCAGGGGGTTGCGGAGGAGACCGTGCTTCATATCTGCCTCGCCTTCGGGGTGAGCCAGCCCTGCGTCAGGTCGGTGAGGAGGTTGATGACGACCACCATCACCGTGGTCATCACGACCAAGCCCATGATCGTCGGCAGGTCTCCGCCGCCGGTGGCGGTGATCGCGTACTGCCCGATGCCGGGGAGTGCGAAGATCTGCTCGATGATGACCGCGCCGCCGAGCAGCCCGATCGTCTGTAGGCTCAGCACGGTCAGTGCCGGTCCGGCCGCGTTGCGCAGCACGTGACGGAACAGGACACGGCGCGCCGAGAGGCCGCGGGTGCGCAGGGTGCGGACCCAGTCCTGGCGCAGGGTATCGAGCACGGCGCCGCGGATCTGCTGTGTCAGGCTGACCGTGCTGCCGAGAGCCAGTGCGATCACCGGCAGGGTGACCGAGCCCAGCCACCGTGCGGGGCTCTCGCTGAGTGGCGTGTACCCGGTCGCGGCGAACAGTTTCAGCTTGACCGCGAAGACGGTGACGAGGAACAGGGCGACGACGAAGCCCGGCAGGGCGATGCCGACGACCGACGCCCCCTGCACGATCTTGTCGACCGTGCCGCCGCGGGTGGCCGCCCATACCCCGAGCACCGCGGACAGGACCACGGTCAGCAGGGTCGTGCCCAGGACCAGGGACAGGGTGACCGGCAGCCGACTGCCGATGCCCTGCGCCACGGTCTCGCCGGTGAACCAGGAACGGCCGAGGTCTCCGTGCAGGGCCCCCGAGGCCCAGGTGGCGAACTGGGTCCACACCGGTGCGTCCAGCCCCAGTTCGGCGGACTTGGCCGCGATCTGCTCCTGGGTCGCGCCGCCTCCGAGGATCCGGCGAACCACGTCGCCGGATCCGGCGTAGAGCAGGAGGAAGGAAAGGGCGGTGACGGCCATCAGCAGGACCAGCCCGGACAGCAGTCTTCTTCGTAGATAGGCGAGCATGGATGGCTCCGGTCGTACGCGGGGGTGTCGGCGGGGCTCAGGAAGCGGGCGCGAAGCCGAGCAGGTTCGGCGAGGCCCAGCCCTTGAGTAGGGTCACGCTGGTGCGCGGGTCGGTGGCCCAGGCATTGTTCATCCGGTACCAGGGCGCGAACCACGCCTCGTCGGTGAGGCGGGCGTTGAGCTTGACGAGGGTGTCCTTGCGGCTGGTGTCGTCGCCGTTGCGGTACTCGTCGATCAGGTTGGCCAGCTTGGGGTCGGACACGTGGAACGGGTTGAACTGCGAGTCCGGCTGCAGCAGCAGCTGGATCATGAGCCAGGGGTCGCCGGCCTGGAACTGGAAGTAGGAAGCCGGGTACTTGGCCGTCAGCAGGTCGGTCAGGACGTTGGGGCCGCCGTCGGCGAGCTCCGCGGTGATGCCGACCGCGGCGAGCTGCTGCTTGATCGTCTGCAGCAGCGGCCCGGCACCGGGGAGGGTGGGCAGGGTGATCTTCACGTCGGAGGCGTGTCCGGCCTCGGCCAGCAGCCGCTTGGCCTTCGCCGGGTCATAGGCCCACTTCGTCTCCAGCGACGGGTCCAGTGGGCCGCCGTCGGGGCCGGCGAACATCTGGCTCGTGACGGTGCCCTGTCCCTGGGCGACCGCCTTGAGCAGGGCCTTGCGGTCGAACGACAGGTTGATCGCCTGCCGGACCCGCTTGTCGGCAAGCGCTGGAGCGGACTTGCCCTCGCGGTCGAACAGGAACAGCCCCGCGATGTCGAGTTGCTGTGTGGTGACCTTCCAGCCGCTCTGCTTCGCCTGCTCGCCGGTGGTTCCGTTGGCGGAAGCGGCGTTCACCTGGCCCGTGCGGATCGCGTTGACCATCGCGCTGGGATCGGCGAAGACCTTGATGTCGACCTGGTCGTAGCGCACCGCCGAGGCGTTCCAGTAGTCCGGGTTCTTCTTGTAGACGTAGGCCGAGCCGATGACCGTGGACGGATCGAGCGTGTACGGGCCGGTGCCGACCGGCTTCGTGCCCTCGTCTGCGCCGCCGAACGTCTTCGGCGCCTCCATGTAGGCGGCCGAGGTCCCCAGTGCGGACAGGATGCCGGGGTCCTTCTGCTTCAGGGAGAGGACCAGGGTCCGCGGGTCCTTGACCGTGATGCCGGTCACCGCCTGCAGGGTCTTGGCGTTGGTGCCCGCCTTGATGTTCCGGTCGAGGTTCGCCTTGGCCGCGGCCGCGTCGAAGGTCTCTCCGTTGGTGAACTTCACGCCGGCGCGCAGGGTCAGGGTGAGCTTGGTCCCGGTCGGGTCGTACGCCCACTTGGTCGCCAGGCCCGGCTGGGGCGACCCGTCGGGGCCGAGGACGAGCAGGGAGTCGTACACCGGCTGGTAGAAGAGGGTCTGCCCACCGGTCACCGGGGCGGACGCTGACAGCGACTGAGGCGCGAGGGACTGGCCGATCGTCAGCTTGGCCGCGGTACGGCCGCTGGGCTTGGTGGCCGAGCCGTTCGAGTCGGAGGGGCCGCTGCAGGCGGTGAGAGCCAGTGCGGTGGCCATGAGGAGAAGGGCCGGCTTGCCGCTGAGGGTCGGCTTCATACAGGACTCCTGGAAGAGGGCTTTCCGGAATGTGGCTGGAAGCTACCACCAAACTTCGAACGAGTGAAAGGTTTTCGATGGCTCCTTTCGACCCTGTACGCGGCGCGGCCGGCGCCGCCGGGCACAATCTCCTTCCATGAACGCCGTCCCCGACACCCCCGGAAAGCGCCGCGGCCCCTACCGCAAGTCCGCCGAGCGCCGCCATGAGATCCTGGAGGCGGCGGTGACGGCCTTCGCGCGCGGCGGCCACCGCGGCGCCTCGATCCGGGAGATCTCCGAGCTGGTCGGGATGAGTGCGCCCGGGCTGCTGCACCACTTCGGCTCGAAGGAGGCGCTGCTGATCGAGGTCCTGCGCCACCGCGATGAGCTGGACCTGGGAGCCGGGTACCCGGGCGGGCGCAGCGGCCTGGAAGCGCTGCTCTGGCTGGTCGAGAGAATGCGGCGCAACGAGGACAGGAAGGGCCTTGTCGAGCTGTACTGCGTGCTCTCGGCGGAGGCGGCCTCGCCCGACCACCCCGCGCACGCCTACTTCGTCCAGCGCTACGAATGGCTGCGCGACTACACGGCGCTCGCCTATGAGGCCCTCGACGAGAGGGGCGCGCTGCGACCGGGGGTGCGGCCGGCCTCCGCCGCGCGGTCGACCATTGCCGTGATGGACGGTCTGCAGGTGCAGTGGCTACTCAACCCGGCAGCCGTGGACATGGCCGAGGAACTCCTCGCGCACCTGCGCACCCAGGTGACCGAGGAAGCGTGGCGGGCTACGGGAAGGGAGGCGGGCGCACCCGGCGGCGGTCCGCGATCCGCGCCGCAGATCTCGCGGGAGGAGGGAGTCGGGGGGCCGGCGCCGGTACCCCAGCCGTCCGGTCCCGAGGGGCGGGTCGGGGGAGCTGGAACGGCCGGAGAGCCGGGCGCGCAGACCGTCACCATCCAGGACATCGCCCGTCTCGCGGGCGTCTCGACCGCCTCGGTGTCACGGGCCCTGAACGACCGCCCGGGCGTCTCGGCCGCGACGCGGGACGCGGTGCTGCGAGTCGCGGCCGAGCACGGATTCAGCGGCAACGCGAGCGCCAGGGCCCTGAAATCCGGGCTGACCGGCCGGATCGCCTTCCAGTTGCCCTGGGTGAACGTCGAGTACTGTGGCAGGATCCTGGAGGGCGCGGCCCGCGTGCTCCGCGACACTGGGCACAGCCTGTCGGTCATCACCACCGGCGTCGAGGAAGTAGAGCTGGCGGAGACCGTCGGGCGGCTGAACCGCACCCGCTTCGACGGAGCGATCCAGGTGCTGCCTTTCGGCGCCCCGGAGCGGTTCCGGGAGCTGGCCGCGTCCGGATTCCCCCTGGTCCAGGTGGACCCGGCGGTGGACCTCGCTCTGCCGTTCCCGGCCGTGGTCTGCGACAACGCCAGCGGCGGCAGGCAGGCGGCGGAGCACCTGCTGAGGCTCGGGCACCGCGAGATCGGAGTCCTGGCCGGACGGCCGGAAACCCTGCTCGCCACCGTGGATCGGCTCCGCGGCTTCAGCGAGGCACTGGCCACCGCCGGAGTTCTGCTGGATCCGGCGCACGTGCGCTACGCGCGCATGGAGGTGGAGGACGGCTTCATGGCCGCGACCTCGCTGCTGTCGGCACCAGACCGTCCGACGGCTGTCTTCGCCTTCAACGACCGGATGGCGGCGGGCGTCCTGCGGGCGGCGCAGTCCCTCGGCATCGACGTGCCCGGCGAGCTGTCGGTCGTCGGCTTCGACGACCAGGAGTCGGCCGCCCTCGTGACACCGTCCCTGACCACGGTGCGCCAGCCGCTGGAACGGCTCGGGGCCACCGCCGCACGCGTACTGCTGGACTGGATCGGCGGAACCGACCCCGGTGCCGCGTCCCGGACGCTGCCCGTCGAGCTCGTCGTCCGGGGGAGTACGGCCCGCGCTTCACGCTGAGGGAGCCCCGGCGGCGGAGCCGGACGCGAATCGGTTGCGTGACCGTCCGTTTCCGGCCCGGAGGGAGGGGCCGGAAGTTGCCAGACGGATCCTTCTAGCGGTGGCGGGCGTTCCTGTGCCACGATCGTAAACGTTTACGTTCGAGGCGGGCTCCCGCCCGCGAACGGCCGAAAGCTTGCGCTTCGGCCGCCGAAGGAGCATCCATGTCTGACCGCCACCCCGATGCCGCTGCCCGCGTACGTGACCTGACGCTGGAACAGAAGGCCGCGCTGACCTCGGGCCGGGACTTCTGGCACCTGCAGGACCTGCCCGAGGCCGACGTCCCCTCGGTGATGGTCGCCGACGGGCCGCACGGTCTGCGCAAGCAGCCGGAAGACGCCGATCCGATCGGGCTGGGCACCAGCCTGCCCGCCACCTGCTTCCCGCCGGCCGTCACCCTCGCCTCGGCCTGGGACCCGGAGCTGATCCGCAGGGTCGGCCGCGCGCTGGGGCGCGAGGCCCGTGCGGCACAGGTCTCGGTCCTGCTGGGTCCCGGAGTGAACATCAAGCGATCGCCCTTGTGCGGACGCAACTTCGAATACTTCTCCGAGGATCCGTTCCTGGCCGGCCGCATCGCCGCCGCCTACGTCCACGGCGTGCAGGAGATGGGGGTCGGCACCTCGCTGAAGCACTTCGCGGCCAACAACCAGGAGACCGACCGGATGCGCGTCAGCGCCGACGTCGACGAGCGGACCCTGCGCGAGATCTACCTGCCCGCGTTCGAGCACGTGGTGAAGGACGCCCAGCCGCGTACCGTCATGTGCGCCTACAACAAGCTCAACGGCACCTACACCGCCGAACACCGCTGGCTGCTGACCGAACTCCTGCGTGAGGAATGGGGATTCGAGGGGCTGGTCGTCTCCGACTGGGGAGCCGTCAACGACCGTGTCGCCGCGCTCGGGGCCGGCCTCGACATCGAGATGCCGCCGTCGCACAGCGACCACCTGATCGTCGAAGCGGTCCGGGACGGGCGCCTGGACGAGACGGCCGTCGACACCGCAGCCCGCCGGGTGCTCGAACTCCTCGACGCGACCCGGGCCACCCTCGAACCGTTTGAGGACCCCGACTACGACGCCCACCACGCTCTGGCCCGCGAAGCCGCCGCCGCCGGCGCGGTCCTGCTGAAGAACGAGCACGGCCTGCTGCCGTTGGACCCGAACGACATCCGCAAGCTCGCGGTGATCGGCGAGTTCGCCCGGACCCCGCGCTACCAGGGAGCCGGCAGCTCTCAGGTCGTCCCCACCCGGGTGGACACCGCCCTTGACGCCCTCACCGACACGCTCGGCGCCGACCGTATCGCCTTCACCCCCGGCTTCGCCCTGGACGGGACCCCGGACCCCGACCTCGTGGCCGCGGCCGTCGCCGCAGCCCGCGACGCCGACACCGCTGTCGTCTTCCTCGGCCTCCCGCAGAGCGCCGAGTCGGAGGGGTACGACCGCCCGCACATGGACCTTCCCGCCAACCAGATCGAACTGCTCGCCGCGGTGCACGAGGCGAACCCCCGCACCGTCGTCGTCCTGTCCAACGGCTCGGCCGTCTCCGTCAGCCCCTGGCAGCACCACGCGGCGGCCCTGCTTGAAGGATGGCTCCTCGGCCAGGCCGGCGGCACGGCGACCGCGGACCTGCTGCTCGGCCGCACCGAGCCGGGAGGCCGGCTCACCGAGACCATTCCGGTGCGGCTGGAGGACAACCCCTCGTACCTGCACTTCCCCGGCGGCGAGCAGCACGTCCGCTACGCGGAGGGCGTCTTCGTCGGCTACCGCTACTACGACACCCTCGACATGCCCGTGGCATACCCGTTCGGGTTCGGGCTCGGCTACACCACCTTCACCGTCGCCGACGGCGGCCCGCGCGTGGCCCGGACGGACGCAAACACCTTCGAGGTCGAGGTCGACATCACGAACACCGGCGACAGAGCGGGCAGCCAGGTGGTCCAGCTCTACGTCCACGACACCGAGAGCTCGGTCATGCGCCCGGAGTGCGAACTCAAGGGCTTCGCCAAGCTGACCCTGGCACCGGGCGAGACCGGGACGGCCCGCTTCCACCTGGACGAGCGCTCCTTCGCCTACTGGTCGTCCGCCGAGAGCCGCTGGAAGGTCGAACCGGGGACGGCCCAGCTGCGCATCGGTTTCTCCAGTCGCGACATCCGCGCCACCCACGAGGTCACGACCGAGGACAACCAGCCGGCGGACGCACCTCGCCTGGACGCCATGTCGACGGTGCTCGACTGGCTGTCCGACCCGGTCGGAGCGGAGATCCTCATGCCCCTGCTCGACAAGATGGGCGAGGGCGCCGAGCGGGAGCTGACCCCAGAAGTGCAGAAGATGCTGGCGCAGCTGCCGATGTCCAAGATCGCGCTGTTCACCGGGCAGTCGGCCGCCGCGACCGCCGAACTCGTCGAGCGGTACCGCACCACGCTCGACACCGGGGCCGTCCCCTCGATAACCGGCTGACCCTGCCGCACGGCTCGGTGACGTGCCAGCCCGGCCTCTCGCCCTGAGGCCCGCCCGGGCCGACCTGCCACCAGGACTCAGGGCAAGGCCGGATTGTCGTCCAGGCTCCGGCGCCTCGCGGCGGCGAGGCGCCGGAGCCGAGAGGGCCGCTCCTCACGGGGCCGGGGTCGGTGGCGCCCTCGACGGATGCCGCCGCAGGCCCGGACCGCCTGGTGCAGGACCGCCTCCTGCGCGGAAGTCGCAGGGTGCCGCCACCGGCCGCCCCTCCCACCCCGTACGAACGAAGCGAAGGACACCCCTCATGACCACCACCGAAACCACACCCCTGCTGTCCGGCCTCACCGACCGCCTTCCGGGACTGCGTGCCCTCTACGAAGACCTGCACACCCACCCGGAACTGGCCTTCCAGGAGGTCCGCACCGCCCGCATCGTCGCCGCCCGGCTGCGCGAACAGGGCTGGGAGGTGACCGAGGGCGTCGGCCGCACCGGCGTCGTCGGCGTCCTCACCAACGGCGCGGGGCCCGTCGTGCTGCTTCGCGCCGACATGGACGGGCTCCCCGTCAAGGAACAGACCGGCCTGCCGTACGCCTCCACTGACACCGGCACCGATCCGCAGGGCCGGGAAGTGCCCGTGATGCACGCCTGCGGCCACGACATGCACGTCACCTGCCTCCTCGGCGCCACCGCCCAGCTCGCCGCCACCCGTGAGCACTGGTCGGGCACGGTGGTCGCCGTCTTCCAGCCGGCCGAAGAGATCGGCGGCGCACCCGCGATGATCGAGGACGGCTTCCTGGACCGCTTCCCGCGCGCCGACGTGTGCCTGGGCCAGCACGTGTTCCCCGCTCCCGTGGGATACGCCGTCACCCGCCCGGGCCTGTTCATGGCCGCCGCCGACAACCTGCGGATCCGCCTCCACGGCCGCGGCGGCCACGCCTCCACCCCTGAGATGTCCGTCGACCCGGTCGTCATGGCCGCCGCCGTGGTGATGCGGCTCCAGACCATCGTCTCCCGCGAGATCGGGGCCTCTCAGGCGGCGGTCGTCACGGTCGGTTCCCTCCACGCCGGCACCAAGGGCAACATCATTCCGGAGACCGCGGACCTGGAGGTCAACCTCCGCAGCTTCACCCCGCCGGTGCGCGACCGGCTCCTGGCCGCGGTCGAGCGCGTCGTCCGGGCCGAGGCCGCCGCCTCCAACGCGCCGAAGGACCCCGAGTTCACCCGCCTGGAGTCCTTCCCCCTGACCGTCAACGACCCGCAGACCACCGCGATCGTCCACACCCGCCTCACCGAGGCCCTCGGACAGGACCGCGTCGTGACACTGCCCCAGCCGCTGAACGCGGGCGAGGACTTCGGCGTCTTCGGCGCCGCACTCGGCGTCCCTTCCGTCTACTGGCAGTTCGGCGGCGCCGACCCCGCCCTCTTCGCCGGCGTCACCGAACTCGACCAGCTGCACGTGAACGGCCTGCCCGACAGCGTCCCCGCCAATCACTCCCCCTTCTACGCCCCCGTGCCCGACCCCACCATCGAGATCGGCGTCACCAACCTCCTCGCCGTCGCCACCCACTGGCTGAGGTAGCCGACACACGGAGCGCACGTCCCGGGCACATGGGCGGCGCGCCGCCAGCCCGTCGGGTCCGGTCTCGACGCGTTCCACGTTCCTCCGAAGCCCGCTGACCCGGGCGGCAGCCGGCTCATGCCGCAAGAGCGGGAGGCCGCTAACGGGGCGGGAGGAACAGAGCACCCCGTCCGGCGCCGATCGCGGTGCGGGTCGCGGTCACCGCCCAGGCCGCCAGCAACAGGACGTAGAGGGCCACGGCCATCCAGGTGTAGAGGGAGAGGCCGGTGTGCAGGGCCAGGCCCGATGCTCCGGTGACGCACGTGCCCACGGGGAAGGTGAAGCCCCACCAGGTCAGTGCGAAGGGCATCCTGTTCGCGAGGGCGCTCGCGGTGACGGCGGCGGACAGGGCCATCCACATCATGGCGAATCCCATGACGGGCACGCCGTAGATGATCGCGAACATCCGCAGCGCGGAGGCGAGCTGTGCGTCCACGGCTCCGCAGCACACGTCGCCGAGCGAGTTCACAGCCGTGGTGGACTGACCGAGCGGGCCCAGCACGAGCCACAGGGTGGGCGTCATCTGGAGCGGGCCCACCTTGTGCTGGACCAGTTTCGACCACACGGTCGGCAGGATGAGCAGCGTCGCCATCAGGCTGAGCCCGAACATCGCGTAGCAGCCCAGCAGCATCGCCTCCCGCCACTGGCCGGCGGGCAGGTGGGGGATCAGCAGGGGGCCGGTGGCCGCCGAGACCATGGGAGCCACGATCGGCAGCAGCCAGGCGGTCGAGGCGCTGCGCAACTTCAGCTCGTAGGCGGTGATCATCAGGAACGGCACGGCCACGGCCACCACCAGGCCGAGCGCCGTACCGGAGATCCACAAGGTCCAGGACAGCGCCAGTGCGGCATCGGCACCGATGACGTCCTGGCCGACCAGCAGGGTGCCGGCCCCCACGGCGAGCAGGGCCATCGGAGGGCAGCCGTAGAAGGGGGCGACCGTCGGGTCGAAGAGATGGGCACGCGCCTGGTCCGGATGGCGTACGAAGTGGACTGCGCGGGCCGCCAGCAGCGCCAGGAGCATGACCAGCGACAGCCCCCACACGGCCGTGGCGAAGGTCCGCAGACCTGTGACATGGACCGGAAGAGTTGCACCGGCGTTCGCCACGATGGCCGTGCCCATCACCGACGCATACCAGTTCGGGCCCAGATGGCGGAAGGCCTCGTGCGGGTGCTGCAGGTCGCCCAGCAGACGCCGCGCGGCAGTCTCCCGGGGAGCGACACCCGGTGGATCCGAGAGGGGCATGAGGTCACAGTGACGCACCCCTTCACCCGGCGCCACGCGACATCCCTCCGCCGCACCCAAAACCCTACAAAGGGGGAAAGTTACTATCTGCCCATGAGCTTGCTACGCCGTGTCCCCGACCTCGCCTCTCTCGAGCTGCTGCTGGCCGTGGCTGAGCGGGGCAGTCTCGGTAAGGCCGCGAAGCAGCTCGGTATGACCCAGTCGGCGGCGTCGGCCCGGGTGCGGGCCATGGAGCAGCAGATCGGGGTGGGCCTCGTGGAGCGTTCCTTCAATGGTTCCCGGCTGACTCCGGCCGGTGCCCTGGTCGCCGGGTGGGCCGGCCCGTTCCTGGAACACGCCGCTTCGCTCGACGCGGGGATCGACTCGCTGCGGGCGCGGCGCGACAACCGGCTGTGCGTGACGGCGAGCCTCACGATCGCCGAGTACCTGCTGCCGCCCTGGCTCGTCGTCCTGCGACAGGAGCGGCCCGGCACGGCGATCGCGCTGAGCGTCGACAACTCCCGTGCTGCCGCCGAGAAGGTCCTGGCGGGCGAAGCGCACGTCGGCTTCATCGAGGGCTCCACCGTCCCACCGGGCCTCGACGCGACCGTCATCGCCACGGACCGGCTCGTGGTCGTCACAGCCCCGCACCACCCGTGGGCCCGCCGCCGTGCATCCGTCACGGCTCAGGAGCTGGCCCGTACCCCTCTGATCATGCGTGAGCAGGGCTCCGGCACCCGCCAGGTCCTGGCCCGCGCCTTGGCCGCCCACGGCGGGCCCGAGACGCCGTCGCTGGAGCTGGCCTCCACTGCCGCGGTGAAGGCGGCGGCGGTCTCGGGAGCGGGGCCGGCCGTCATGAGCAGCCTCTCGGTCCAGGACGACGTGCGCGCCCAGCGCCTGGTGGTGGTCACCGTCGATGCCGTCGACCTGACCCGCACGCTGCGCGCCGTGTGGCCGACCGGACAACGTCTCCAAGGGCCGGCCGCCGACCTCCTGGCCATCGCGAGGCGATCGGCGTGACCGTCGAATCCGTCCGGGAGAAGCATGAGCCTCGGACGGTGCCACCCGCAGGTCTCTGAAGACCCCTTGCCCAGGTCCGGCCGCGCCTCGCCGGTTTGCGCTCAACGGCCGGTCTTCGCCTGTGCCGCGGTTTCGACCAGCTGGGTGAGGCGTTCCGCGGTGAGGGGGTGCTGCGGGTCCTTCAGGAGGTCGGCTTCCCCGCCGTCGAGGAACATGGCGGGGGTTCCCTGGATCGCGGTCTGCTGATCGAACGTCCGTTGCACCGTCTTGACCCAGGTGTCGTGCGTTCCCGCCCTGACGCTTTCGGTGAATTCGGGGGTGTTCAGACCGTCGACCCGGTCGGCCAGGGCGAGCAGGAAATCCTTGTCCCCGAAGGCGTCGTCCGTTTCCTCCGGCTGGTTGTCGAAGAGCGCGTCGTGGTACTCGCGGAACTTCCCCGCCTCCTGCGCCGCGGCGGCGGCACTGGCCGCGTACGTCGAGCCCTTGCCCGGGACGATGCTGTCGACCAGGGACAGCACGTGGTACTCGACCCGGAGCTTTCCTTCGTCCTGCAGTTTGTTGATCGTCGGCCCGAGCCTGTCTTCCACCTGCCCGCAGCCCGGGCACCGGAAGTCCTCGTAGACGGCAAGCATCACGGGAGCGTCATCGTCGCCCGTCGGAATGACCAGCCCTTCCGGACCGGTAGCTCCCTGAGGGATCACGACGGGCCGGTCATCCCCCTCCCTGTACGACTGCACGGCGACCGTCACGGCCACCACCGCGGTCAGCGCGGCGGCGGCCACGGCGGTCCGGACGAGCGTCCTTCTTCGGCGGGCACGCTCTGCCTCCTGCTGACGCAGAGCGGCGAGTCGCGCGCGGGCGCTGCCGGAGGAGGGGGAACGGCGAGGCTTGACCATCGGACAACCAATCGTGATGCACAGGGAGAGAAGCGTGCGCATGTGCGCTCGGGAGAGGACGGCAGGGGTCAGGGCAGCACGGCATCGAGCGACACACGGGTGCGCGGGCGCCGGATCAGCAGCACGCTCAGGGCCAGGAACGCCAGGTCGCGGATGATCTCCGCGGCGTACCGGGTCTGACCGGGATCAACCGCTCCGCCGCCGCCGAAGCACCCGCAGTCGATGCTCATGCCCCGCGCCCACGCCTGGATGATCGCCGCGAGGAACGCCAGGAGGAGAAGGGCCGAGAGCGTTGCGGCGAACCGCGTCATCACACCGGCGGCCAGCAGCACGGCCAGCGCGAGCTCCAGGACCGGAAGACCGTAGCCGACCGGATGGACCAGCCCCTCGGGAAGAGCGCGATAGGCGCGGACCGCGTACACGGAGGTCTCCGGATGCAGGAACTTCGCCCAGCCGGCCCAGCACCACACACCGGCGAGCACCATCCGCGCACCCGTACCGGTCCATGGAGAGCGGAAGAGCGACGACCAGCGCCCGCACCCGCCCGTCCCTGACGCTTCCATACCCGCCTCGCCCTCCTGGGACCTTCCTTGCGACGCAGGCACGCTACGACGCACGGCGCCCGCGGGGCGGCGCTCATCACGTCTGCAGCCGAGTCCCCCACAAATCGATATGAGTAGCTCGAACGGTTGCCGCAGCAGGCTGCTGTGATGCCGACCTGTCCGGCACGGCGGCCCTGACCTGCAAAAACCCGCGATCCGGCGACATCGGCTCCGCGGAGCGGTGCGCCTCCACAGCTGGCAATCCATGGACCGTTTACGCCTTGGCATGTACAAGAAAGGGCTTGACCGACACTTCTGCCAATCAGGCCCTCTTTCTGGAAGTTCCCCCAGCAGGATTCGAACCTGCGTACGCGACTGCAAGGTGATCTC
This sequence comes from Streptomyces sp. NPDC058872, assembly GCF_042743065.1. Lineage (NCBI taxonomy): Bacteria > Bacillati > Actinomycetota > Actinomycetes > Kitasatosporales > Streptomycetaceae > Streptomyces > Streptomyces sp. NPDC058872. Next base: position 69,311 of record NZ_JBHYMK010000013.1, on the reverse strand, counting down.
CTGGCCATCGCGAGGCGATCGGCGTGACCGTCGAATCCGTCCGGGAGAAGCATGAGCCTCGGATGGCGCCGCCCCACAGGGACATGTGCCGATCAGTCCGCTCCACAGAGGTCATTTGCTGAGAAAACCTCACCACCAAGGCGCTACTGACCGCCTTCGCGTCGCGCGTGAACACGAGGCCGACTACCTCGAGCTTCGAACCGTTTACGGAAACGTCGAGAGGCCTTGTCTTGTCACACATATCGCAGCGGGCCGTGCCCCGTCCGGCGCTCGGATTCCGAAACCAGGGCGCATTCCGCGCGCATTGCCGCACAAGCCATTACTTGAGGAGAGAGGCTCCTCTCGGTGGCTGATCCGAATGTGTCCGTGATCGACGGTGTAGGCGGAGCCCTGCCGCGACGCGTGGTCAGCAATGACGAGCTGACTCTCACCGGATTGGACACCTCTCACCAGTGGATCGCCGAGCGCACCGGCATCCACAACCGGCACTGGGCGGCGCCCGAGATCAGTACGGGAGATCTGGCGGCTGCCGCAGCCGAGAACGCGCTGGCGTCCTGCCCCACGGGGGCATCGGGGATCGGCCTGCTTCTCCTGGCCACCACCACGCCTGATCGGCGCTGCCCCGCCACCGCTCCGGAAGTCGCGGCACGCATCGGCCTGTCCGGCGTGGCGGCCTTCGACGTCGCCGCTGCCTGCGCCGGATTCCTCTATGCCCTCGCCGTGGGCGACGCATGGATCAGGTCCGGGGCCGCCCAACGCGTCCTGGTGGTCGGCGCGGACACGCTGACGCGCATCATCGACCCGCAGGACCGGGACACGGCGGTCCTGTTCGGCGACGGTGCCGGCGCCGTGGTGCTCCGCACCGGGCACCCAGGGGAGCCCGGTGCGCTCCACTCCGTGGTCGTGGCCAGCGACGGGACCCGCAGTGATCTGATCTCCATTGCCGCAGGCGGGGCACGGCAGCCCTATCCCCCAGACGTTTCGCCCCATGAAGCACCGGTGCCGCGCGGCGAACGGTTCGTGCGGATGCGCGGGCGCGAGGTGTTCGGTCAAGCCGTCCGTCAGATGTCGGCCGCCTCCGAAGAGGTCCTGAAGCGGTCCGGGTGGTCTCCCGAATCCCTCGGTGCCTTCATCGGCCACCAAGCCAACCAGCGGATCCTCGACGCCGTGGCGGAGCGGCTCAACGTCCCGCCGGCCAGCCGGTTGGGCAACATCCGCGACGTCGGCAACACCTCGTCCGCATCGATCCCCCTGGTACTCGCCGAAACCCTGTCCCAGGGGAGCGTCAGCCCGGGAAGCCGCACCCTGCTGACGGCGTTCGGCGGGGGCCTGGCGTGGGGCGCCGCCACCCTCACCTGGCCGACGAGCCGACAGACGTCAACCGTCACCCACATCTGACGCACCAAAACGTGGCTCTGTCGATGACGAGGAGCCGAATTCCTCAGGCGATCCGGGAGACGCTGCCGGCATCGAACGCCGATGGCTCCGGACAGCAGCCCGATATCGACCGGGCAGACACCGTGTGCCGCCCCTTCGAGGCCCGTGACAAAGGCACGGGCGGCGGCCCTCGTCCCGCCGTCGCCGAATACCGGCGGTTGCCTCCCATTCCTCGTCGACATCGAGTATGCGGGCACGGTAAACGCCTCCCGAGACCGTCGAAAACTGCTGGCGCGAAACCGATAGCGCCGGAAGCGCGCGCCACTCTCCCCTTCCTGCCCGTGCCCTCATCAGGCCGCGCCATCAGCGTGAGCCCGCTCCCCCCACCACCACACACAACGAGGAGATCCGCCATGCCGGAAAACACCAAGCAGTACCAACTACTGAGGTTTTCTCAACGGTGATCACTTCCAGATTCCGTTGAGGACGAGGGCGGCGCGGGCGATGTCTCCGATCCGGCTCGGGCTGAGCGTGACGTGCTGCAGGGCCCGCCATCGCTGCTTGAGCTCGGCGGCGGTCCGCTCGCCCAGGGCCCGCAGGTGCCGCAGCAGGGTGTTGAACACGCGGGTGTCGACGTGAAGTGCCTGTTCTGACTTGCCCTTTGGGCGCCGGACCGGGATGAGGATGCCGATCCCCGCTCCGATGTAGCCCTTGTCCGCCAGGGTCGGCAGGCCGTCAGCCGCCGCCTTGTACAGGGCTGGCAGGGCGTGGATTCGGGCGGCGGTGATGTCGGGCGTGGAGCCGGGCTCGACGTCGGAGACCCACAGCGGGGTACCGTCCGGGGCCGACAGGAACTGGATGTTGCCGCCGAACGCCTTGTGTTTCTGGCTGAACCACCAGTCGTTGCCGTTGTCGCGGACGCCGGCGAGGCGGTCCGATTCGATCAGCGTGCCGTCGAGGATCACGTGCGTCATGCCTTCGCGCTGACAACGGCTCAGGACCTCGTGCAGGTCGGTAGCCTTCTCCGCGAGGACGTCGATGCCCTCGTGCAGGTAGCGGTAGCCGGTGGCCTGCGAGATGCCCGCGTCGCGGGCCAGGCAGTGCACGCAGCCACGTTCGCGGAACCAGCGCAGCACCAGCACCGCCTGCCGGAACGGGCCCAGAGCCCGCGAGCCCTTCGGGGTGCCGATCCGCCTCCGGTGGACGGCCAGCAGACGGGCGAGATACTCCACCACGTGGCGCGGGACGTCGAGCGTGGCAACATAGGTGACCAACGTGAAGCCTCTGGTTCAACGGACGATCTTGTGAGAGAGACCTGTCCTACCAGGGGCTTCACGCCTGTCCGCGCCCGGGACCCAGCCGCTCGGTCCATCCCGAGCCGGGCGGTTCACCCAACTTCACGAAGATAATTTCGCTGAGAAAACCTCACTCACCACCCTGCTGCAGGAACGCTTCCAGGTACGCCAAGACCTGATGACCGAGCAGAGCACCTTCCAGGACCTCGGGCTCGACTCCATTGCGGTCGTCGAAGTGTTCGTCGTCCTGTCGGAGCAACTCGGGGTGGAGGTGGACGACGCGCAGGCCCTGCCCGGCACGACCCTCGCACAGGCCTCGGAGTTGCTGTCCGGGGTGGCCCCGGAAGTGCAATGAGTGGGCTCGCTGACGCGGTGGCCGTCACCGGAGTCGGTCTGGTGACACCCGCCGGCATCGGCCGTGAGGTGAGCTGGGAGCGCGTCTGCGGCGGTCGCTCGACCGCGCGGGCCGACCCCGACTTGGCGGGACTGGCCGTCGACATGTCCTGTCGCGTTCCCGGATGGGAACCGCCGCTCCACGTTCCTGACCCGCGGCCCTGGCAGTTCGACCGCTACGCACAGTTCGCCTTGGCGGCGGCGGCCGAGGCGGTCGCGGATGCCGGGCTCGACCCGGCGGTCTGGGACGGCGACCGCGTGGCGGTCGTCCTCGGCACCGGCACGGGGGGCCTGGGCACACAACTGCAGCAGCACGCCAAACTTCTCCGTGGGGGTCCGCGCTATCTGTCACCGATGCTGTTGCAGATGTGCTTGCCCAACATGGCGGCCGGGCAGGTGGCCATCCAACTGCGCGCCAGAGGACCCGTGCTGGCCACGGCGACAGCCTGTGCATCCGGTGCCACCGCCATTGGTACGGCCTGGGACCTGCTGCGCGCCGGGGCCTGTGACGTGGCCGTGGCGGGAGCGGCCGATGCCTCGGTGCACCCGCTTCTGGTCAGCGCCTTCGATCGGATGGGGGCCCTCTCCAAGCGCACGGAGCGTCCCGCCGAAGCCAGCCGCCCCTTCGACCGGGCCCGTGACGGCTTCGTCATCGCGGAAGGGGCCGGAGTCCTGGTGCTGGAACCCGCTCGGAAGGCATCCGCCCGAGGGCGTCCTGGGTATGCCCTGCTGTCGGGTTACGGCGCGTCGTGTGACGCCCACCATCCGGTCGCGCCCCATCCCGACGGCGAAGGAGCCGCCCTCGCAGTCCACCGGGCGCTCGAACGAGCAGGTGCCTCACCAGCGAGGTCGATCACATCAATGCCCACGGCACCGGTACGGCCCTCAACGATGCTGCGGAAGCGCGCATGGTCAACCGGCTGTTCCCGCACCGCCCCGCAGTCACCGCGCCCAAAGGCGTGCTGGGCCACCTCCTGGGCGCCGCCGGGGCAGTCGAAGCTGCTCTGACGGCCCTCACCGTCTCCCGCGGCACCATCCCGCCCATCGGCAACCTCCGCGACCCGGACCCCGAGTACGACCTCGACACGGTCCGCGGCGAGAGTCGCAGCGCCCCGGTCTCACTGGCCCTCAGCCATTCCTTCGGATTCGGCGGCCACAACACCGCTCTGGCCTTCCGGCCGACACGGTCCACAGCATAGGGACAGCACATGCCCACCACACATCTCCTGACGGGTGCCACCGGCCTGCTCGGCGCAGCACTCGTACTCCAACTAGCCGCCGAGACCGATGACTTGATGGTCTGCCTGGTTCGGCCGGGATCCGGTGACCCCACCCATCGCCTGCACCACACGCTCCGACAAGCCGCGACGGCATACGGCACCTGCGACAAGACGACGCAGAAGGCGCTCCGCCACAGCCGCGCCCTGCCCTTCGACCTCACGGACCCCCACCCCCCAGGTCCGGGATTGCCGGCCGGACGAGACGACGTGGAGATCTGGCACAGCGCCGCGCTCATGCTCTTCCGCCCCGCGGAACGCCGCCGCTCCTTCGCAGCCAACCGAGCAGGCACCGAAAGAATGGTCCGACTCGCCCAGCAGCTTCCCACCCGCACCTTCAACTACATCAGCACCGCATACGTGGCAGGGCTGAACGAGGGAACGATCACCGAGGGGCCGGTCCTCCAGGCCCGCCCGCGCAACCCTTACGAAGCCAGCAAGCTCTCCGCCGAACGCCGACTCGCGCGCGCCCTCGACCTGCCCGTGAGGGTGATGCGCCCCAGCATCATCGTGGGCCACAGCCAGACCCTGCGCTACCCCGGCACGCCCAGCGGCCTGTTCACCGTCCAACGCCTGATCGCCGCACACCTGCTGACCGCCTCCCCCGAACGAAGCCCCCGGATCAGTGCCCTGCCCGAGGAACCCTTCGACCTGATCCCCATCGACCACGTCGCGGAACAGGCGACCCGGCTTCACCTGCGCGACGCACCGACGGGCCACTACCACCTCACGAATCCCGCGGCGGCCCCCACGGGCGAAGCGCTGGAAGCGATGGTCGCCAACGCCGGCAGGCCGGCCCCCACGTTCCAGGCCGACGCCGACCACCGCCACCCCGAAGACCGGCGGCTCCACAAGATGCTGTCCGCCTTCTCCCCGTACCTCACCAACCGCCAACGCTTCGACCGCACCCGCACCGACGCGGCACTCGGCCTGCACGACGCCGGCTGGAGACCGGAGAAGACCGCCTTGCGCCGCATGCTCAGCCCCTTCACCGAGGACTCGTCAACTTCTACCGGAAGGAGAGGCAAGGGGATGACAGCAGGACGAGCACCGGAACGGACCCGCTGACCGGACAACCCCAGATCGCAGGCGATGTGATCGAGGACGGCCTGCCGGACGACAGCGTGCTCGACCTCGGACAGCACCTGTGGGTCGCCCACGCTCCGGCCACGCGCAGGCGACAGCAGCGCGCCCCGGCCACCAGTCGTCCACGGCCCTGACCCACCGAACAAGGCCGAGGGCCACTGGGTCCCGCCCTTCCAGCGGCGTGGACACCGCCAGCAACCGCACAGCCTCCTGTGCGCCCGGCGACCACATCCGGGTATACCCCGGCAAGTTACTCATGAACGGCCAAAGAGCCTGAAACTAAAGCGTTTCGAACCAATAACTGCCTGCCGTTCTCCAGGCTGACCCCGGGGATCGGGATCCGCTATGGGAGCGGCCGACTGCCTGGCCTGCCAGTTGCCCGCGAGTAGCCCGAGTGTCAGAACGCCATGAAACGCACAAAACCTTATATATCAAGCGTGAGGAGCAACGACCCACTGGACCGCTTGCGTTTTCAGGGTATCCGAGCAGGTCACGGGCGAATTCAGCACTACTGAGCGAATTTGGGCCGAGGTGTCCTGGAGAGCTGTCACAGGCAGGCCGGCGCGATGTCGACGCATCCGGCGTGACGGTTCTGACCTGCGAAAACTCGCGATCCAACGGCACCGACTCCACGGAGCGACGCCCCACGGCACCCGAAAAGAGCAACGGTCTATAGGCCGCATACGTTTTGGCATGTACGAGAAAGGGCCTGATCTGCGTTTTCGCAGGTCAGACCCTTTTTCCGGAAGTGCCCCCGGCAGGATTCGAACCTGCGCACACGGCTCCGGAGCGTTGACTCTACCCAGCGTTTTCGCAGGTCAGTGGCTCAGCTGACGCGATGTTAGCGGCTCGGTCCCGCGCATGTCCCGTGAAGTAGGAATGTCCCTTTCTGGGCGACTTGTCTTTAAGTGTACTTTCCCGCGTCCGGGTGGGGCTTAGGCCGTGTTTTAGGTCGGGCTGCGGTTCACGCTCCCATTCCGCGATGATCATGTTGTGGGGCGTGGGGATCTTTCTGATGAGCAGTGGTCGGTGCTGGAGTCGTTGCTGCCTGCGGCGGGTGTGAGTCGTAGGCAGTCGAGTCGGCGGCGGTTGATTGACGGGGTGCGTTGGCGGGTTCGAACCGGGGTGCCGTGGCGGGACCTTCCCGATGAGTACGGCCCTTGGCAGACCGTCTACGGGCTGTTCCGTCGCTGGCAACGCGGGGGTGTCTGGGCCCGGCTGTTGACGCTGTTGCAGGCGCGGGCCGACGCGGCCGGGCTGATCACGTGGGAGGTGAACGTCGACTCCACCGTCTGCCGGGCTCATCAGCATGCCGCCGGTGCCCGCCGGGACGGGGCGGGGCAGAAGGAACCACCCGGCGGGCTCGGCGTCGAGCCGGACGATCACGGGCTGGGCCGGTCCAGGGGCGGATTCACCACGAAGATCCATCTGGCCTGCGAGCAGGGCCAGAAACCGCTGTCGCTGCTGGTAACGGCGGGGCAGCGGGGCGACAGCCCCCCGTTCGAACCGGTCCTTGAGGCCATCAGGGTGCCCAGACCCGGCAGCGGTCGGCCCAGGCGCAGACCGCTGCGGGTGCGGGGCGACAAGGCGTACTCGTCCCGCGCGAACCGGGCCTACCTGCGCAGGCGCGGGATTCGGTGCACCATCCCGGAGCCGGCCGACCAGATCCGCAACCGCAAGCGCCGTGGGCGGTTTGGTGGCCGTCCGCCGGTTCTCGACCGGGAGGACTACAAGTCCCGCCACGCTGTCGAGTGCGGGATCAGCAGGCTCAAGCAGCATCGCGCGGTGGCCACCCGCTATGACAAGCTCGCCGTCCGGTTCGAGGCCACCGTCCAGATCGCGGCGATCCACCAGTGGCTGTGAACCACCGGCCCGGCGGGGCGTTCGTGCCATCCTGGCCGTCAGCTCGATCAGCACACGCACAAGGGGAGGGCCCGTGGCCGCCGAGCACTACTGCGCCGACAGCGAGAACGGCGACCACATCGACGACCCGTCCGAGGACGCCTTGTTCATGTTGATCGGCGACCTGGACGGAACGGACAACACCTTCGTCGTCATCCAGCCTGACGAAGACGACCCCGCCTGGTTCGCCTCCGTCGCGGTCCTGGACGAGGGCGGATACGAAGTCATCCGCCGCGACACCACCCGCCGCGAACACGACGTCATCGTCGAGACCGACCGCGACCGCATCGCGGGCGACCTCACCACATGGCTAGCCGCCCGCGCTTCCTAAAACACGGCCTAGACCCCGGCGCGCCGGCGCCGTGCTGTCATACGGCCACAGGGCCAGGGCCCTCACACGACGCTCCTGGCTGCCGAATGCCGCCCACCTGCACGGGTGACAGCGGCGCCTTCTCGGCCAAAGGGCGGGACGACACCGGCTGTCAGCACGCCGGAGGCGAGCACCACGGCCCTGTCGGAGACCTCGCCCTCAGGCGTGCAAGACGTACTGAATGTCCGCTTCTCTTATGATGGCCAGAGGGCGAAGCCAGAAATGGACTGATGCCGATGAGCGGACCCGTGAACGCCGAGGGGGCCGGTGCGGGAGAAGGAGGCCTGCCGCAGGATCCCTGTCCCGCCACCGCCTGGGTGGACCGGGTGGGCACCCTCCAACTGTGGAGTGCGGAGGCGGAAGCCCTCCTTGGATACTCGGCGAAGGAAGTCTGCGGCACACCGGCGGTGGAGCTGCTGACCACACGCGGGGACCGCGAAGCGGCGCTGGCCGGGCGCGACCGACCTGAGGTCGGCCGGAGCTGGGACGGCATTCTTGGCCTGTGGCACCGCGACGGGCACGAGGTGAGGGTCGCGCTGCGCGTGCGCCCGCTCACGGATCGGGAGGGCCGGGCGGGATGGTCGGTCTCCGCAGGAGACGCTCGGCGGATCGAACGGGAGGACGTCGACCGGGCGATGATGCGGGCCCTGTTCGAGCAGTATCCCGCCCCCATCGCCGTCCTGGACGACGAGTTGCGGTACCGGTTGCTGAACGGAGCGGCGGAGCGAGCCCTCAGTCATCCCGGAAAGCAGCTCATTGGCCGGCACGTCGGCACGGACACCTCCCACGTCGACTCCGGAACGATCGACCGGGTGCTGCGGCAGGTACGGGAAACCGGTGAGCCCGTCCTCGGCCTTCCGGTGCGCGGGAGCCCCCCGTCCGGACCGGACCGCGACCGGATGTGGTCGCTGTCCACGTTCCGACTGACCGACCCGACCGACCGTCCCCTCGGCACGTGCCAGACGTACGTCGACATCACGGACGGGTACCGGGCCGAGCGGCGACTGGAACTGCTGACCAAGGCCGGAGCGGGCATCGGTGCCACGCTGGACGTGGCACGCACCGCGCAGGAGCTGGCGGACGTCCTCGTGCCGGCCCTCGGTGACGTGGCCTGGGTGGCCCTGTCCGAGGCCGTGCTCGAGGGGGACGAGCCCCCGAAGATGTCCGGGCCGGGGCAGTGGAACCTGCGCCGGATCGGCGTGGCCCCGCCGGGTGAGGGCTGGCCCACCGGCCTCCCGGCCGCGGGCGCGCTCCCGCCCGCACTGCCGAACCACGCGCTCCTACGGAGGATCGGGCAGGGGGAGACCGTCCTGCTGCCCGACCGTGACAGCGTGATCGCCGCAGCCGAGGGGTACTCGGAGCTGGCTCCTCTGTTCGTCCCCGAGCACGGCCACTCGGCGATCGCGGCTCCGCTGTTCGCCCGTGGCCTCGTCCTCGGCACCGTGGTCGTCTGGCGCACCCGCCGACCCGGCCCCTTTGGCCAGGAGGACGCCGACCTGCTGACGGAGATAGCCTCCCGGGCCGCACTCGGCGTGGACAACGCCCGCCGTTACACGCGCGAGCACCGGGCGGCCGTCGCTCTGCAGCAGCGCCTGCTCCCCGCGGCTACCACCGACACTTCCGCGGCGGAGACCGTGGGGTTCTACGTGCCGGCGGGAGGCGGGGCGGAGATCGGCGGCGACTGGTACGACGTCATAGCCCTCCCGTCCTTCCGCGTCGCCCTCGTCGCGGGCGACGTCACGGGACACGGTCTGCCCGCCACCGCCACCATGGGCCGGCTGCGCACGGCCGTCGACACCCTGGCCGATCTGGAACTGGACCCGGACGAACTCCTCACCCATCTCGACGATCTCGTCCAGCAGCTCCAGGGCGAGGCACCCCACCAAGGGGACACCGTCGGGGCCAGCTGCCTGTACGCCGTCTACGACCCCATCACCTGCCAGTGCACCCTGGCCAGCGCCGGACATCCACCGCCCGTCGTGATCCGACCCGACGGCACCGTCGAATCCGTGGAGATCTCGCCCGGACCGCTGCTCGGTGTGGGCGGGCTGCCGTTCGAGGCGACCACGTTCGGCCTCGAGCCAGGCAGCATCGTCGCGGTGTACACGAAGGGCGTCATCTACCGAGACGACCACGATCCCGACGCCGGCCTGCGGCGGCTGACTGACCGTCTCGCGCGGTTCGCCGGCCCCGGCCGTGGTTTGGAAAGCGCGGGCCACGAGCTTCTCCGCAGCCTGGGCGACGCTCCGGTCCGTGACGACATGGCCCTGCTCCTGGCACGCACGCGTGCCATCGACCCGGGAAACACCGCGACCTGGGAGTTCCCCGCAGACGCGTCCGTCGTCGCCGCCGCCCGCGGGGCGGCGGTCGGGCAGCTGACCGCGTGGGGACTGGACGAGGTGTCCTTCACCACCGAGCTGGTCGTCAGCGAACTCGTGACCAACGCCGTCCGTTACGCGGGCGGTCCCATCGGCCTGCGCCTCATCCGGGAGAACGTGCTGGTCTGCGAGGTCAACGATCCCAGCAACACCCAGCCACGGCTGCGCCGCGCCCGTTGGTCCGACGAAGGTGGCCGAGGTCTGTTCCTCATCGCCCAGCTCACCACCCGCTGGGGCAGCCGCTACGCCCGGAACGGAAAGACCATCTGGACCGAACAACCCCTCGCTGCTGATTCCGGCATGCTCCGCTAGGCCGTCACAGCCTCCTCGAAGAGGCGCTGCTTGGTCAGTGGCAGACAGCCCGCGGATTTCCTGCACGGTGAGAATCAACGGCCCCCTGGCCTGGGTGGCTTCATAGGCCCTCCGACCAGGGGGCTGCTTCAGAGCACAGCAGTCCGGCAGCAGCCGACGCCCTCGATACTGCGCAGGGCGTCTTGGCACTGGGCCGACAGGATGCGCTCAGGTGCTCGGAAAGGCCTCAGTTCGGCAGCTCGATCGGGATACCGGTGACGTTCACGGCGTCCCAGGAGTCGCCGACCGCGGTGTACTCGGCACTGTCCTCTCCGTACAGGTCCGCTGAGGCCTGGAGGGTCGCCACGCGGGCGAGCTTGTAGTTGGTGAGGGATGTCATGTAGGTCGTCAGAGCCCGGTACCAGATCGCCTGCGCCTTGTCACGGCCGATGCCGGTCACGGCAGAGCCGTTGCAGGTCGGCGAGTTGTGGACGGTACCGTTGATCGTCTTCTCGCCCGAGCCCTCGGCGAGCAAGTAGTAGAAGTGGTTGCCGATACCGCTGGAGTAGTGGACGTCGACCACCTTCGCCCGCGGACTCCAGCAGCCGAGGGAGTCGCCGTCGGAGGCCGGGTCGTCCATGCGGCGGAAGCCGGTGTGCTTCTGGAGGTCGAACTGTTCGCCGATGAGGTAGTCGCCGCGATCGGTGGCGTTGTCGGCGTGGAATTCGACCATCGTGCCGAAGACGTCGGAGGTGGCCTCGTTGAGCCCGCCGGCCTCGCCGAAGTACGCGAGCCGCGCGGTGTTCTCCGTGACACCGTGGGACATCTCGTGTCCGGCGACGTCCAGTGAGGTCAGAGGACCGAACTCGACGCCGTCGCCGTCGCCGTAGGTCATCTTCTCGCCGTCCCAGAACGCGTTGACGTACTTGTGCTGGTAGTGGACGCGGTTGTAGGAGCCCAACGGGATGTCCCAGATGCCCTGACGCTTGTGCACGTCGTTGTAGTAGTCCCAGGTGACGTCGGTGCCGTACTGGGCGTCGGCCGCCGCCGAGTCGCGAGCGTCCGTCGTGCCGTCGCCGAATACCGTCGTGTCCTCGGTGACCGGCACCCCGTTCCAGCAGTAGCCCTCGCTGCTGCAAAGCGGTCCGTCACTGAGGTTGAGCATGTCGGTCGTGAAGGACCATCCGTGGGCGGGGTCCTGCATGACGTAGCCGTCGGCCAACGGCACCACACCGAGTTCCACGTCGCCGCTGTAGAGCGTCTTGCCTGTGGCGGGAACGCCCTGGAGGGATCCGTCTGACGCCCTCTGGCGGGACTTCACCTCGTCGAATGCCCTGCTGTCCTGGGATTCGGTGGTATCGCCAGACGCTGCGGCGGCCTTCGAGACGTTCGTGGCGCGCAGGCTCCGGATCTGCTGGACGTCACGGATGACCTTGCCGCTGGCCGCGTCGACGTAGGTCGCCAGGCGGCTCGGCGTCCCGTCGTGCTGTGTGCCGGTGGTGGTCACCTCCCACGCGAGGCGCGGGGTGTTGCCGGTCGCGTCGACGACCAGGCGCGGCTCACCGTCGGTCTTGATGCCGGAGATGCCGCGCAGCCCGTCCCGGGTGGCGAGAGCCTCGGCGACGGCTCGGTCGGCGGCGACGCTGGCACGGCTCGCCAGATTCAGTGGCGCGCCGAGGGTCTGCGATATACCTCTCCACGCGCCGTTGCGCTTGAGGTGGACGACGAGGTCACCCCCGAGGACCGGTATGCCCTTGTAGGTGCGGTCGAGTCGTGTATGCGTGGTGCCGTCCGGGTCGACGAGCGTGGAAACGGCGCTGAAGCTCACGCCGTCGGAGATGCGCGCGTCACGCGGGTGCTCACCGAGCGCCTGGATCGCAGCGGTGGCCAGCTTGTCGGCGTTCTTTCCCGCCCCCATGCTCACCACGGACACTGTCTGCTGAGCCGCATCGCTGGAACTCGGCAGCAGCGTGACGGCGCTGATGCCGGAACACAGTGCGAGCGAGATGCTGAGTCTGCGCATGGCGCGACTTCTCTGCGTGTACATGTCAAACCTCATGCTCGAGTTGGATGGAATGCGCTCAGTAGAGGCGAGCCCACCGCCCGCGACGCGGGCCGTGGCTCATCGGCCAGGGATTGCGAACACCCCGCCCGCAGAGGTGTAACCACAGATCATCCGGCCGTGACGGTCGATGGCTGATCGACTCCTCATGGCTGATCTGTCGATCAATCTAGCGATCCTCCTCGCTTCGGGTCAATGCCAACTGATGATTTCATCAACCCTATGGACCTTGAGTCACACCCGACCGTCAGGTAGGCACCTGCGGCACGGCCGGGTGAGATCGGACGAGAGTGCGACTATCATCACAGGTGACCGGATCATCAGAATGAGTGCCGCCGCGGCACTGAAGGCAGGCTGCATGACCCCCGAGGCGAACACCGCGAAGTCCGGCAGGACTCCCGCAGGACGGGCGGGCCGCCAGAGGGCGCGCACGCATGCGGCGCTCGTGTCAGCCGCACAGACCCTCCTGGCTCAGCGGCGGATGCATGTCACCATCCGGGAAATCACCGAAACCGCCAACGTGGGCTTCGGTTCCTTCTTCAACCACTTCGCCTCGAAGGAAGAGCTCTTCGACGAAGCGATCCATGTGGCCCTCGCGAACCACAGCGAGGTCCTGGACGGCCTTGTGCGGGGGGTTGACGATCCGGCACGTGTGCTCGCCCTGGGTATCCGCACCACCGGACGGCTGCAGCGGAAGCAGCCCGAGATGGCCCGCATCCTGCTTCACCAGGGCACCAGACTGCTCCTCGACGACACGGGCCTGACCGCCCGAGCTCGGGTCAATCTTGTGGCCGGCGTCAAGTCGGGGCGGTTTGCCGCCCCTCCGGACGTCGAGTTCGCCCTCATGGCGATCCTGGGAGCCCTGCTGGGTGTTGTGCAGTTCCTCGATGCACGCCCGGAGGCCGATGCCGGCGCATCGGCCGATCAACTGGCAGAAGGCGTGCTCATCTCACTGGGCGTAGAAACGAGCGAGGCGCGCCGCATCGTGCGCGAGCCTCTGCCTCCCGCGTTCGACATCTGACGCCTGCGGCCGGCGCCCATTTCCGTGGAGTGATCGGCACGCCCCTCTCGCCGACTTCGGGCAGGTGTCGGACGCCCCTCGCGCCCTCCGTATGTTCACCTCGCAGTCATCAGTCGTCCCCTCTCGCCTCCTATGGTGAGCGTGACATCAATATTGATTATTCACTCAGGTTTGTGGCGCTGAGGGAACGGAGTGGACATGAGCGGGCTGACGAGACGCGAACTGATCGCTTTGGGTGGCCTGGTGGGGGCAGGAGTAGCGCTCGGAGGCACTGCTGCAAGGGCCGCGCCCCTCGTTGCCGGTGCGGGACGGGCGATATCGGTGGACGGCACCACTCTCCAGGCGGTTGCCACGCCGGTCACGGCCGGCACCGATTCCTACACGCGCCTCGCGTCAGGCCCGGGTTGGCCACTGGTGGTGCGCGAGGACCTTGCGACCGGGCAGGCGAGCCGCGACGACCGTCGTATGGCTGTGACCGCATTCGCGCAGCTGACGGACTTGCATGTGCTGGACGCGGAGAGCCCGGCACGGTTCGAGTACGTGCACCCGCTGATCCCGTCGGCGCACCGGCCACAGGAGGCACTGGCCCCGATGGCGACGATCGCGCTGGTGGAGCGGATCAACGCTTTGCGCGGCGGGCCGTTCACCGGCCGCAGGCTCGATGCGGTGGTCACCACGGGCGACAACACCGACAACCACGAACTACTCGAACTCGACTGGTTCCTCGCCCTGCTCAACGGCGGGAAGTTCACCCCTACATCAGGTGATCTGACACGTTTTGAGGGCGTGCAGACTTCCGGCTCCTCGCACTACTGGAACCCAGGCCGTGCGACCGCCGGGGCCTGGACCGACAAGGGCTTCCCCACGATCCCGGGGCTGCTCGAAGCCGCAGGGAAGACGGTGACCTCACCCGGCCTCGCCCTGCCGTGGTTCTGTACGTTCGGCAACCACGACGACTCCGTCGCCGGCACGCTGGCCGACATGCCCGGCACCGAGGAGTGGTACACCGGCCGCTGGAAGGTGATCGGCCGCGACGAGGGGGACATGCGGCGCATCGCGCGTGCGCTGCGCGAGCCGGGAGCCGTTCTCTCGGTCAAGGATCTGACCAGCGGAGGGATCGTCCGCGAAGTCACCCCCGACCAGCGCCGCCGCCCGTTCACCCCGGGCGAGTTCGTCCGCGCGCACTTGGATGCGCCCGGCCGTTCCGGACCCGCCGGGCACGGCTTCACCGAGAACAACGCAGACGGCCAGGACGTCTACTACTCGTTCCGCCTGGCTCCGGGCATCACCGGCATTTCCCTGGACACGACCACGACGGCGCTGGCTGACGGGTCGATCGGGCAACGCCAGCTCAGGTGGCTCGAGAGGCAACTGCGGCAGAACAGCTCGGTGTACTGGACGGATGACGGCACGCGTGTGCGCCAAGCCGTGAGTGACGAACTGTTCGTACTGTTCAGCCATCACACGTCCACGACGATGGGTAACCTGCTGCCCGACCGCCGTCATCCGCTGGACCCACGGCTGCCCGGCGCGGCACTCGTGGCACTGCTGCACCGTTACCCGAATGTCGTCGCGTGGGTCAACGGGCACACGCACGCCAACAAGATCACGCCGCACGCCGGAGATCGCCCCGAACTGGGGTTCTGGGAGATCAACACCGCCTCACACATCGATTTCCCTCAGCTCGCCCGGCTGATCGAGGTCGCCGACAACGGAGACGGCACGCTGTCGCTGTTCACCACGCTGATCGAGGCAGACGCCCCGTACGCGGCCGGTTACGGCGACTTCTCGGCGCCAGGTCTGGCATCGCTGTACCGAGAGTTGTCCTACAACGACCTGTACGTAAACCTTCAGCAGTTGGGTGAGACGGCGGACCGCAACACGGAACTGCTCCTGGCCAACCCCCTGGCATAAGAGCTCCCTCGGGGACGGTGGACTCGCATGCTCGTCGCAACGTCGCAGGTGCGCAGTGCCGGAGCTGTGACGAACGCCTGAGCTGGGGGCCGTGCCTCTTCCGGCAGTGCGCCGAGGGCGTCGCGCAGCCGGCTGGCCGGATGTCCTTCCGGCAACGGGACCGGGCTTCTCGGCGGTCGCCCGGTGCGGGGTTCCCTGGACAGCGTCCTGCTACGCGGCTCCAGGCGTTTCCGACCGGGCAACCGCCGCCGGCTTCGGCAGCCTCACCGCCGGTACATGACAGTGATCTACGCTGGTGCCATGCCAGAGCAGAAGCCGCCCCGCGCCGAGACCCGCTTTGAACGCCGCCGGGCCCAGACCCGGCGCTCCCTGATCGCCGCCGCTCGCGTCATCCTGGCTGAGGAGAACGCGATGCCGGACACGAGCATCCAGAAGATCGCGGAACAAGCGGATGTCGGCTTCGGAACGTTCTTCAACCACTTCGAAAGCAAGTCCGCACTGTTCGACGCGGCCGTGACGGACGCGCTGGAGGAGTACGGGCAATTGCTGGACGACGTTACGGCGACGCTCGACGACCCCGCCGAAGTGATCGCCGCCAACGTCCGTCTGACCATCGGCATGGTCGTCACCCATCCGGAGCTGGCCAAGATCCTCCGCCGCCGCGGTATGGCACAGCTGCATGCCGAGAGCGGTCTCGCCCCCCGGGCCCTGCGTGACATCGAGGTCGGCATGGCGAGCGGCCGCTTCGCGGTGGACAGCCCTGACATCACGCTCTCGGCAGTGGGGGGCGCACTGCTGGGACTGCTCGAACTCGAATCCCGCCACCCAGGGGTCGTGGGCCCCGAGACAAGCGAGCGGACAGCCGCCCTCATCCTGCGCATGCTCGGCTTGTCTCCCGAGGACGCTGACGACGTCGCCCGGCGCCCGCTGCCTCCGGCGCCACCACCGCGCGCCTGAAGGACAGGCGGGCTCCCGGTCACTTCTCCAGGCGCATGACGAGACGGGGGAACTGCTTTCGCGCGTTGTCCCGCTCGACCCT
The DNA here is from genome assembly GCF_042743065.1 of Streptomyces sp. NPDC058872. NCBI lineage: Bacteria > Bacillati > Actinomycetota > Actinomycetes > Kitasatosporales > Streptomycetaceae > Streptomyces > Streptomyces sp. NPDC058872. Next base: position 52,906 of record NZ_JBHYMK010000013.1, on the reverse strand, counting down.
CAGCCGCTCGTTCGAGGTGAAGGCCTCATCGAGCTGAGGAGCGGGATCCCCGGCGGCCGGGAACAGTTCCGCGGTGAACGGCCAGTCCGTGGCGAACAGGATGTGACCGACGCCGGTCAACTCCTTGACCGACTTCATCGACTGCGGAGCAGGAGACAAGGCGGTGTCGACGAACAACCGCCTGTACAGGACGTTGGCGTCGTCGAGTCCGTCGAGGTCCAGCAGTTGCGCCAGTCCCACGGTCTTGGAATAGAGCAGGCTGGTGCGGTACGAGATGTACGGCAGTGTCCCGCCGGCGTGTGCACCGAGCCAGCGGATCCTCGTGTAGCGCGTGTAGATCTTCTTGTAGAGCATGTTGACCAGCGCGCGGGTGGTGTCGAAGGTGAACTCGTAGAGGAACGGCGGCAGGTCCAGGTCAGGGTAGTGCTGCGGGGTGACCGGGTGGATGAAGACCATCGCGCCCAGGTCGTCCAGCGCCTCCATCAGCGGGTCGAGACGGGGGTCTCCCAGGTAGACCCCGGCGTAGCTGCTGAAGATGCCGATACCGTCCAGCTTGAGCTCGTTGATCGCCCGCCTGGCCTCGGTGATGGCGTTCTGGATGTCGTCCGGCGAGGTCAGGTCTCCCAGGGGAAGCAGCGCGAAGCCGCCGAAGCGCCGGGCCAGTTTGGCGTCACGGGTATGGACCAGGATCTCGCTGATGTAGTCGTTCAGCTTCTGGGCCATCTCCATACGCGCGTCGGACGTCGGCAGGTACTCGACACCCGGTTCGGAGACGGACACGACCTGGGTCTGGATCCCGTAGCGGTTCATGAAGTCCACCGCCAGCTTCGGAGTCCAGTCAGGGACCGGCACACCACCGATGTCAGTGATGTCGTGGTCGGCCAGGGACTCGCGGTAGAAGTCGGGGATGATGTGGCAGTGCACGTCGATGCGGTAGTTGCCCGCAGGGAGTGACGCCGGTGCCGCGGCAACAGCCGCCGCCGTGTTGGCGGCCAGCGCGGTTGTGCCGCCGACCGCTGCGGCACTGGCCATGCCGGCGGCCTTCAGCACACCTCGCCGACCGAGTCGGCGAGAAGGGGAACGGTCACCTTGGACCATGACAACTCCTAGTGACAAGGATTGCTGGAGTCGCACGTCGCTCCCGGACCGGCTGCGTGCGGGGCGAAGCGTGCGGGATGCAGGATCACAGGACGTTTCGGCAGGATCCGGTCGAGGCGGATCTCCTGTCGGCACTGACGAGATCATCGGATGCATCAATCAGATTTGTCTATACAGATCGGTTTTGATTTTCTCATCAACATGAGTAGCGTGTCGTGCATGGCTGAAGCAGCGGACAAACCCTGCGCGACCCATCTACCGCAAAACGGTCAATCCGAACGTCTCTCCCGCCAGAGGGCGCGTACTCGAGCTGCCCTGCTGGGGGCGGCACAGCGCTTACTCGCCGAGCAGCACCGCGCGGACATGAGCATTCGAGAGATCACCGAAGCGGCGAACGTCGGCTTCGGTACGTTCTATGGGCATTTCGCCAACAAGACGGACCTGTTCGAAGCGGCCGTGTCGATGACACTCGAACAGCACGGCGTGCGACTGGAGTCAACGGTTGCGAACCTGGACGACTCCGCTGAGATGTTCGCCGTGGGTGTGCGGCTGACGTGCCGTCTGCAGCGCAACCATCCTCAGGTCGCGCGCATCATGCTCCGCGTGGGCCTCCCTCGCCTGGTGTCCTCTGTCGGACTGGCCCCTCGGTGCCGTGCACTCCTGCGCGCAAGCGAGGCCGCAGGCCGCCTGCGCGTCGGAGACCTCGAAGTGGCATTGGCGAGTGCCGGAGGATCCCTTCTGGGGCTCATGCAGGTACTCGACGCCGAGCCGCACATGGACGCCGAGAAGGCCAGTGATCACCTCGCGGCCAACCTGCTGTGCATGTTCGGTCTGTCGCACGGCGAGGCCTGGGCCGTGGCCACACGTCCGCTGCCCGTACTCAGCTGACACGCCTGACCTCCGCCCGGCCTCTGCGGACGGATTCAGTAGTACCCGAACACTGCTGCGCAACTATGACCATCGGCCCTCTGAGTCGAAAGGGATGGCGACGTGTCCATACCCGCCACGCACGAACGCCCGGAAGAACCTGCCCGCCTGTATCTCACTGGTGCAATTGCCGCCCAGTACCGTGCGTCGGCCTCGCGCGAAGGCGTCCAGTGAGCCTCGGCGGGCCGGACGATCGGGCCTCTTCGCATACCGGCAGCGCCCATGGGGCCAGTGGTGACGGACCGCACCACGCCGGCGCCTCCGCCTGGCCTACGACGCCGTCCCACAGTGAGGTGGGGCGGACTCTGGGCGGCCGCTACGTTCTGGGCCACCTGCTCGGGCGTGGCGGCATGGCCGAGGTCCATCTGGCTCACGACAGCCGCCTCGATCGCGCCGTCGCCGTCAAGGCGCTGCGCTCCGACCTGGCCCGGGACCCCGAACTCCAAGCCAGGTTCCGTCGCGAGGCGCAGTCCGCCGCATCGCTGAACCATCCGGCCATCGCCGCGGTCTACGACACCGGCGAGGACATGTCGTATAACGGGCTGGTCGGCAGAACGGCGCCGCACGGCGGCCTGTCCCTGCCGTACATCGTGACGGAGTACATCGAAGGGTTTACCCTGTCCGCACTCCTGCGCTCCGGACAGACATTGAGCCCCCAGTATGTCCTGGACATGGCAATCGACGTACTCCAGGCGCTTGGACATGCACACCGCAGCGGCATCGTGCATCAGGACATCAAACCCGCCAACGTCATGCTGACCTATACCGGTCAGGTCAAGGTCATGGACTTCGGGATCGCCCGTGACGTCCGCGACAGCGACCTGACCCGAACATCGGCCATCGCCGGAAACGCACACTACCTCTCCCCCGAACAGGCCATGGGACTGCGGGCCGACGACCGTTCCGACCTGTACTCACTCGGCTGCCTGCTGTACGAACTGCTCGCTTTGCGGCCCCCGTTCACCGGTGACTCCCCGATGGCCGTGATGCACCAGCACGTGCAGGACGCGCCGTGGCCGCCGAGCCACTACAACCCGGCGGTCACCCCCGAGATGGACGCCATGGTCTTGCGTGCCCTGGCCAAACACCCCGAGTTCAGGCCTCGGTCCGCCGACGAGATGCGTGCCGAGGTCGAGGCCTGCCTGGGAAGAGGAGTATCTGCCGTCATCACTGCTTCCCCTTCGGAGACGGACGAGGGCAGTGAAGTGCGAGGGCTCCCGGAAGGCACGGATGAGGAGCCGCCGGACGGAAGCAACAAGAAGGCTGCGGTCCTGCTCGGCGCGACAGGCCTCCTCGTGGTCGCGGGCGCATTGCTGATCGGCTGGCTGATGTTCGGGAGCGACGGCGCGGCCGACACCGTGACAGTGCCAGCTCTCGTCGGTGAGACTCTGGACGACGCGCGCACCGCGGCAGACAACGCCGGCCTGACGGTCGCCGTCGACGAGAACGCGCCCTGCGAGGAGCAACCCAAGGACCACATTTGCAGCCAGACCCCGCAGAGCGGAGAGGTCGACAGGGGAGAAACGATCTACGTCGTGGTATCGACCGGATCCCCGGAGGTCGAGGTCCCCGACATCACGGACAAGGACGAAGGCGACGCGTCGCGAATCCTGGAGGGCAAAGGCTTCAAGGTGAGCCCCAGGCACGTCGAATCCGAGGAGAAGCCCGGAACGGTGCTCGAACAGGATCCGGCAGGTGGCCGCAAGCTCGAGAAGGGCACCGAGATCACCCTCACCGTGGCCAAGGCGGCCGACAGGTCCACCGTGCCGGATCTCACCGGCAAAACCGTCTCCGAGGCCAAGGAGCTGCTCGCCGAACACGGCCTTGCGCTGGGCAGCGCGACGGAGGTCGAGGCAGATGGGGGGCTGGAAGCCGGAACGGTCATCAGACAGAGCATCTCGTACGGCACCGAGGTCGAGCTGGACTCCTCGGTGGACATTGAGGTGGCCAAGCGGGTGGAAACAGTCCAGGTGCCCGCCGACATCATGGGCAAGACCCTTGCCGAGGCGCGGAGCGACCTGCAGTCCCTCGGGCTTCAGGTCAGTGTCGCTTCCGACGCGTCCAGCGCATCGGATGCGGTCGTCACCTCGAGTATTCCGCAGCCCGGAGCCGAGGTGGCCGTGGGAAGCACAGTAACGGTCATCACCGATAAACCCTCGGACGAGGCGAGCGCAGCCCCGTCAGACACCAGCGCGCCACTCCCCGATTCCTCTCACGGCAACTGACCCACCGAGCGGACGAAGTTCTGGACGATTGCGCGGTTCTGAGGGGCGCTTGAATGCCGATGTGAGGTCTCAGGACGTGCTCCCGGTCTACTGGACCGCTCCCGGCGTCCGCCTCCTGAACACTCGACCGCTCGACCAGCCCATACAGAAGGGGACATCATGAACCCGTACCACCATGACAGCAGCCTCGGACACTGGTCTGAGCCCGTCGACGACTACGCGCCTGCCTACCCGCGGCGCCAGAGGATGCGCCGCGGGGCCGTCATAGCCACCGTCTGTCTGGTCACAGTGGGGGCGACAGCTGTCATCGTGGACCGTGTCGCGGCGAGTCGTGCGGAGAGCCGTACAGCGAAAGCATTTCAGCAGGGAATGGGCACTCCTGAGCGCCCCGCGGTCGATGTACGCGGCTTTCCCGTCCTGCCGCAGTTGGCCTCCGGCACTCTGCGGCACGTGGACATCACCGCCCAGGACGTACCAGCCCGCGGCACCAGCCGACCGCTGCCGCTGACCAGACTCACCCTTGGGCTGGACGGGTTGCAGACCTCCAGCGAGGCAGACCAGGCCAACGCACGAGCCGTGGAAGCGACGGCGTTCCTGTCGTACGAAGACGTGTCGGACGCACTCGGCCTCGAGATCGCAGGAGACCGCGAGCCCGGCAGGGTCAAGGCGCAGCTGATCCTGCCGTTCAGCGGTCAGGTCATCGTGACTACCACTGTGACAGCGATCTCCGCCAACCGCATCGCCTTCACCGAGGTCACCACCACCCAGGGTGATCTGCCGGCTGTGGGACGTGCTCTGCTCAACAAGGTTCTGACGGAACCCATTCAGCTGCGCAACCTTCCCGACGGTCTGCACCTGCGATCGGTCACCGCCACGTCGAGCGGCCTCTACGCGCACCTCACCGGAGACCACGTCACCTTTCGGCCTGGCAACTCTTCAGCGTGATCCCCCGCCACCCAATCGCACCGTGCCGAACCGGAAGAGGTCAGGATCGCTGTCTGCCTCGAACTACCGTTGAGGGCAGGAAACCGCATCGGGCAGCTTCGTCAAGCATGCAGCCAAGCTCGCGTGGACCGAGGCATGTGAACGGGCAGAGGCCCCGCCCGCGCACAGACTCGGCCGCACACGTGCCCGGTACGTCCCGGCCTCAGGCGGCCTGCTGAGAGGGCTGCAACCGGCGGGAGGGGCCCGCACCGTGCAGGGGGACTCATGTCCGCACCCTGACGACCAGGCCATGCTGCACCAGTCCACGGTCATGTACCCCGACAACCCGAGCGTCACCGGCGGCGGCCAGCGCTGCCGCCGGACCTGTGGAACAGGGACTGTAGCTAGGTGATGCGGGGCTGCAGCCTGACATCATGCCCGGTCATGAGGGCAATGATGCCCTGGTCGGTGACGGCCACGGACTGCAGTGCGAGTCCTTCGGGCAGGTTGTCGAGCGGGGCCTGTCGCTCCAATGCCTTCTCCAACAGGGTGCGCGCGGTGGGAGGCACGTTCTCGGAGAGTCGGACGTCGTTGATCCCGATGGCTCTCGAGCCGGCGACGCCGACGTGCGCGGAGGCCGAGACCTGACCAAGCAGCGGGACCTGAGTGGTCGCTACCACGTGGTCGTTGCCGTTGCCTCGGTTGATGTCTACCCCGTAGAAGGTCGAGAGGTCTTCGTATGTGATGGTCGCCGTGACCTCGGCCTCGTCGGCCCGCTCCCGTCCGCCCTGTTCTTGGCGTATTCCATGCAGATGGATGGCGAGATCCTGAATGGTCAGGGCGCGGCCGTTCAGGTCGGCTGGAACCTGCGCGGCGTCGATGTCAGCCTCGGTGATCACCTTTCGAGCCAGCTGAAGCGACACGGGAAAACCGTTCACATGCACCTGGGGAGCGGAGTCGAGGCCGATGTCCCGCTGAACCGAGTCAGCGATGCGGTCCTGCGCGTACTGCGTGGCCAACACCTCGCTGCCGGTGGCGGCGAGCAGCGCCAGGGCCGTCGCGATCAACGCGTTCCGGCGATGCGTGCGCCGCACTGCCCGGCCGTTCTTTGGTCCGTTCATGCTCTCTCTCCTTCTGAAGTTCTCGCTGCCTTGCAGCGCGCGTCTACGCGAGCCGTCACAAGATCTGATTGCCCATCAGGCGGGTGTCGCGGGACATGCCGGTTGGTCGCGGCGGCGTCGACCTGTCAGCGGTGGATCGGCGGTCGGCGGATCACCGGGGCGGTGCTGGCGGTCGTAGGCGACTCCGAGGCGCTGGGGCTGCTGCTTGCGGTGCTGGCGCTGCTGCTCGGCGATTCGCCCGTTGGAGTGGCACTGGCGGGTGCCTCCGTATCGGTCCGGGTGGCGAGGAGAACGGTGTCGCCGCGGTTCAGCTGCGTACCGGCAGATGGGATGGTTGCGATCACGGTGCTGGTGCTGACGCTGCTGGAGCGCGGAGTGAGTGCGATGTTCAGGCCCAGCTCGGCCAGGTCTGCTCTGGCTTCTGCGAGGGTCTTCCCGACCAGGTTTCCGGGGACGGCGACGGTCGGAGTCGCAGGCTCCGTCGATGTATGAGGGCTCATCGGGCTGGCGCCTTTGCTGGGACGGGTGGTGCCTTCCAGGCCACTGGCGGAGGGCTCTGGCTCAGGCGAAGGGCTTGCGGAGGAGGAAGACGAGGACTGAGTGCTGGGACCGGTGGCGTGTATCGCATCCGGAGCCGCAGCTATGACAGCGGTGACGACGGCGCCTGCGCCGAGAAAGACCAGCGCCGCGAGTGCCGCCCGCTGGGGACCGCGGGACCCCCTGGAGGACCTGAGCGCCGTTGTCGCCTGCTCCTCCGGGAAGGCCGGCACTCCCGCGAGCGTAGTGTCCTGAGAAGGCGCGACGCCGTGACCGCTAGGGGCGAGCAATGCGTCACGCATGGCCGCCGCGTCGGCGAACCGGTCGTCGGGGCTCTTGGCCATGGCACGGGCAAGAGCCGCCTGGACGTGCGGGGGCAGTTCCACCCCGAGGTCCCTCGGGGCCGGCGGGTCTGCGCACATGTGCTGGTAGGCGATGGCGAACGGGCTCTCCCCGGTGAAGGGCTGGCGGCCGGTGAGGAGCTCGTAGAGCATGCAGCCGGTCGAGTAGAGGTCGGAGCGGGCGTCGACGGGCCGGCCCTGGGCCTGCTCGGGGGACATGTACGCGGTGGTGCCGACCGAGATGCCCGTGCCCGTCACGCTCTTGTCGTGCCCATCATCGGAGATGTGGGCGATCCCGAAGTCCATGACCTTGACCAGCCCGTCGGCGGTGATCATGATATTGGCCGGCTTGATGTCCCGGTGGACCAGCCCGGCCGCGTGGGCGCAGGCGAGTGCTTCCAGCGTTCCCGCGACCCAGGCGACCGCTTCCTGCGCCGAGGGCGGGGCCGACCTCAGCCGTTCGGCGGCCGTGCGTCCGGAGATGTGCTCCATGACCAGGAAGGGACGTGGGGGCGTTGTCGGAAGCCAGCCTGCGTCGTAGACGGCTGCGACGCATGGATGGTTGAGGGAGGCGGCCGCGCGGACCTCGCGCTGGAAGCGGCTCTGGGCGACGTCGTCGAGGGCGAGCTGTGTGTGCATCAGTTTCACGGCTACCGCGCGGCGCAGGACCAGGTCGTCGGCCAACCAGACCTCGCCCATGCCGCCGCGGCCGATCATCTCGCGCAGCGCGTACCGGTCGTCGATCAGGCCGGCCCACGCGTCGTGGAGGGGATACTGCATGACGGGTACCTGCGGTCCTTCGAGTGGTCGGGCTGACGGGGAGGGGCGTGGTCGGGTTCCCGGCATGGACTGCCGGAAGCCGCGCGGGGCTGTCTCCCACTCGGCAACGGGAGGGATCTCACGGGTCCACCGACTCCCGTGCGGTGCCTTGGACAGTGCCATCGGGGTGAACGAGGGCGGCCGAGGTGCGCCCTTGCTGCAGTCGGCGGCGCCGTTCGGAGCCGAAGGCCCTGTGCTACCAGAGGTACGCAGGACGGCTGGCAGCCAGCAGTTCAGTCCGACGTCGGTGGTGTCTTCGGCGCGCGGAACAGGCACCCGACGGCTGCGGCGAGAACGATGACGCCGACGGCGACGAGTGAGGCGGACAGGCCGTCCATGAAGGCGGACTTGACGCCGTCCGCCAGGAGCGCGCCGCGGGCGCCGAGCTGATCGGCGACGTGCAGGCCCGCCGCGGCGGAGTCGCGTGCGGCCTCGGCGGCTTCGGAAGGGAGCTGGTCGAGGGAGTCGGGCAGGTTCGAGCGGTAGTGGCTGCCGTAGATCGAGCCCATGAGGGCGATGCCGACGGCTGAGCCGACCTCGCGGGTGGTGTCGTTCATCGCGGAGGCGACTCCCTGCTGGCCGCGACCGAGCGAGCCGGTGATGGCAGAGGTGCCCACGGCCCCGGACAGGCCGATGCCGAAGCCCGCCAGGACGAGTCCGGCGAGGAACGGGAGGTAACCGGAGCCGACGTCGAGCCGGGAGATGACGAACAGGCCGGCGCTCAGCAGGAGCAGCCCGACGGTCATGGTGGCCTTCATCCCGACCCGTCGCACCAGGTGGGGGGTGACCTGAGAGGTGGGTAGGACGACGACCGCGACGGGTACGAGGGCCGCGGCGGCCTTGAGCGGGCTGTAGCCGAGGATGAGCTGCAGGTACTGCAGGCCGACGAAGAAGAATCCGAAGACGGCCATGAACTGTACGAGGACGACGATCGCACCGGCCCGGAAACCGCGGATGCCGAACAGCGCGGGATCGAGCAGAGGGTGCTCACGCCGCAGGCCGAGCCATGCGTACGCGGTGAAGGCCAGTACCGTGACCGTGAGGGCGGCGATCACGACGGGTTCCGTCCAGCCGCGCTCGTTGCCTTCGATGATGGCGAAAACGAGGGTGCCGATCCCGACAGCGGTGAAGACGGCCCCGGACACGTCGGGTGGGGAAGGGTGCTCGTCCTTGGTGTCGGGCGACAGCAGGAGGGCGGCGACGGCGGCCACGAGGGCGGTCGCGGCGCTGGTGATGAAGATCGATCGCCAGGAGAACCACTCCAGCAGGGCCCCTGCGGCGAGCATGCCGATGATGGCTCCGGCGGCGGCGAATCCGGACCAGGTGGCCACGCCCTTGACGCGCTGCTCGGGAGGGAAGGCGGCGGTGATCGTGGACAGCGTGCCCGGCATGATCATCGCGGCCCCCAGGCCCATGACGACTCGCCAGGCGATGAGCGTGGTGGTGGAGTCCGCGAAGGAAGCGGCCAGGGAGGCGATGCCGAAGACGACGGTCCCCGCGACGAGGACGTTGCGGCGCCCGATCCGGTCGCCGATGGCGCCGAGGGGCAGGACGAGAGCGGCCAGGGCGACGGTGTATCCGTCGGCGATCCAGGTCAGTGAGGCGTTGGTGGCCGACAGGTCGATGGCGAGGTCGGGCAGGGCGAGGTTGAGCGCGGAGACGGAGGCGACGACGAGGACCAGGGACAGGCACATGGCGAAGAGGACGCCGTTGTGGCCTGCCCGGCCGGTCGCGGTGGCGTCCTGCCGGTCTTTGGGTTGGTTGTCGGACGTGCGGTGGGGGCTGGTGGCCATGAGGAACTCGTCTCAGTCGGTGCCGGGCTGGAACAGTTTGAAGACCAGGCGCGCGGCGGTGCGCTGCGCCGCGTGGCGCAGGCGCACCGGGGCCGGCAGGGCCGGGGGCGGCGCCGGGAGAGTGGTGGCAAGGCGGGGGAAGAGTGCTTCGGCGTTGGTGCGGTTGACGGCCTTGAGTGTGGACGCGTCGGCGTTGCCGTCGAGGCCGCCCACGAAGTACTGCCCGGCGGGAGCGGGGGCGAAGGGCCAGTCGCTGCCGAAGAGGACGTGTCCGGGGCGGGCGAAGGAGAGCAGGGTGGGCAGGGCGGCAGGGCTGGAGGACAGGGCGGTGTCGAAGTAGAAGGAGCGAAAGTCGTCCAGTACGTCGAGCGGGCTGCGCGCGGTGTCGTCGGCGATGGTGAGAGCCATTCGGTGTGAGGAGTACGGCACGAAGCCGCCGGCGTGGCTGAGGATGAACCGGATGCTCGGGTAGCGGCGAGGGATGCCGTTGCGGACCAAGAGATAGGTGGCGCGGGTGGTGTCCAGAAGGAAGTCGGCGGCGAAGGCGGGAATGCCGTCGACCGGGGGAGCGGGCAGCTCGGCCGGGTGTATGAAGACCACCGCGCCCCGGTCGTCCAGCGTCCGCCACAGCGCGTCCTGGCCGTCCACGCCGAGGTAGGTGCCCCGGTTGTTGGCGAGCAGGGTGACGCCGTCGGCACGCAGCTCGTCCAGTGCGCGCGCGGCCTCGGTGGCCGAGGCGTCGGCGTCGGGCATGGGCAGGGTGGCGAAGAAGCCGAAGCGGCCGGGGTGGTCGGAGACCAGGGTCGCGGAGTGGTCGTTGAGGCGTCGGGCCAGGTCGACGGCCTCGGCGGGTGCGGTGAGGAAGCCGGTGCCGGGTGTGGAAACGGAGAGGATCGATGTGGTGGTGCCGAGCAGGTCCATCAGTTGCAGGGCGGACTCGGGGTTCCAAACGGGCAGGGCGCGGCCGCCGGCGTCGGCGATGCCGGCCTTGGCGAGCTCGTCGCGGTAGAAGTCGGGCACCACATGCTGGTGGACGTCGATGCGCTGTGCCGAAGGGGACATGAAGCGGCCTTTCATGCGTTCTACGGGTCATGGCGGGGGAGTTCTTCCGGCTGGCGACCGTGCACTGCCGACCCACCCGGCGCTCTGGGCATCGGCGTCCGGGGTGGTGAAGGATCCCGGTTCGACGATGGCGCAGGACCTTTGGGCGGCCGGAAGGAGGGGGTGGGGGGAGAGCGGATGGTCAGAGAGTCGCCAGTGTGGTTCGTGACGTCTCAGAGGGGGGCTGGCCGTCGTCAGACGAAAGACACCGACACGGTGCCGAGGGCTCCGAAACGTGCCTCTGCCTTCTGGCCGACGCCGATGAAGGGGGCTGTGGTTATGGCGCCCGGCAGGATCACGTGTCCGGGGTCCAGCCCTTTGCCGTAGACAGTGAGAGCGTTGGCCAGCCAGGCGACTGCGGCGGCCGGGTGGCCCATGACCTCCTTGCTGCTGCCGGTTGCCACGCGGCTTCCGCCGACGAGCAGGTCCACGTTCACCGCTGCGAGATCGGGTGCGTACGCCATCGGCGTCCAGGAGCCGCAGACGAGTCCCGCGGAGCTGGCGTTGTCCGCGATGGTGTCGGCCAGGGTGATCCGCCAGTCGCGGATGCGGCTGTCGACGATCTCCAGTGCGGGCGCGACCGCATCGGTCGCGGCCAGGACGTCACGGAGGGTTACGCCGGGGCCGTACAGCGGCCGGGCGAGGCGGAAGCAGATCTCGGGTTCGACGCGTGGGGCACAGTATCGGGCGGCGCGTACCGTCCCGCCGTCTCGGTGGACCATGTCGTCCAGCAGATGCCCGAAGTCCGGCTCGTGCACGCCGAGCAGTTTCCGCATCGGGGCTGAGGTGAGACCGACCTTGTGGCCGATCACCGTCGAGCCGGTGGCCAGGCGGTGGGTGACGTTGTCCTGCTGGACGGCGTAGGCGTCGGCGAGATCAAGAGCGGGCCACGTCGTGGTGAGCGGTTCGACCGGTGCCGTGCGGCGTTCGGCCTCGCGTAGAAGTCGGGCGGCCTCCGTGCGTCGCCGGGCGGTCGCCGGCCTCATGTCCTGCTCCTGGCCGCCATGCGCGTCGCCGCTTCGTAGACCAGCTGGGCGTGCAGTTCGAACATCGCCACGAGGTCGACGTCGTCACCGTTGATCTCCCGCTGGACGAAGAGCCCGTCGGCGCCCGCGACGGCGTAGGTCGTCAGGGCGTGCACGGACTCCTCGTCGAGGTCCGGGACGAGCGCCTGGGCCATTTCGGCGATCTTCGCGCGCGCGATGTCGCGGACCTGGAGGAACACCGTTCGGCCGCGGGGTTCGGCGGGACGCCGTTCGAGCGCGAGCATCAGACCGAGACGGAGGAAGTCGGGGGCGTCGATCAGCGACTTGCCCACGTTCCCCGCCATGGCGGTGACCCGTTCCAGAGGGGTGCCCGTCTCTTCGCTCGGAAGCTCCACGGCGGCGAGCCACGTTTCGAAGCTGCGCTCGATGACCGCGGCGATCAAGTCGTCCTTGTCCTTGAAATGCCAGTAGATCGAGCTGGCCGGCAGGCCGCACTTGGCGCTGACGGCCGCGATCGATGTGCCTTCGTATCCCCGCTCGCCCGCGATCTCCACGGCGGCGTCGAGGATGCGCTGCCGCGACTCCACTCCGTTCGCGCGCTTCTTGCGGGTCGTCTGCGGCTTCGTCATGGCAGGTGCCCCTCTGGTGTGCGCTTCTCGCCGGCTGCTTGACCCTATCCGGCAATGAGCCTACCGTAGCACTCGTTCCAATTGGAATGAACACTACGGTAAGAATCGTGCGACGCGATCGACAGTGAGGTGGCCTGATGAGCGAGACCACGGCCGGGGCAGAGGCCGAGGACAGCGCCTACGACGTGGCGGTGATCGGTTACGGACCGACGGGCGTGACCGCGGCCAACCTGCTGGGCGAGATGGGGCTCCGCGTCGTCGTCCTGGAACGGGACGCCGAGATCTTCACGCGCGCCCGAGCCATCTCCACCGACGAGGAGGTCGTCCGCATCTGGCAGCGGATCGGGCTGGCCGAGCGCCTCAAGCAGGACATGCTGACGGAGCGGCCGGTGGACTTCGTCGACGCCGACGGCCGTACGTTCCTCAGCGCCTCCCCCACCTCACGCGGCCACGGCCACCCGCCGCAGATGTTCATCTACCAGCCGGCCCTCGAGCAGGTCCTGCGTGACGGCGTCGACCGCTACCCGAACGTGAGGATCCTGCTGCGCCACGAGTGCCTGCGCCTGCGCCAGGACGCCGACGGGGTGGAACTGACCGTGGTCGGCACGGCCGACGACTCGGTCCACCGGCTGCGCGCCTCCTACGTGATCGCGGCCGACGGCGGCTCCAGCCTCACCCGCGCGCAGCTCAACATCGGGTACGAAGGCCGGACGTACGAGGACCGCTGGATCGTCATCGACACCAAGATGCTCAAGCCCTGGCCCGATCACGACAAGCTGCGCTTCCACTGCGACCCGGCCCGCCCGGCCGTCGACTGCCCGACCCCACTGGACCACCACCGCTACGAGTTCCCCCTCCTGCCCGGAGACGACGAGAAGCAGCTGGTCACCGAAGACGCCGTGTACCGGTTGATCTCCCGGTACGGGATCGGCCGCGACAGCATCAGGGTCCTGCGCGCCACCGTCTACAGCCACCATGTCCGGTTCGCCTCGCGCTTCAGGGTCGGCCGGGTGTTCCTCGCCGGCGACGCCGCGCACGCCATGCCGCCGTGGATCGGCCAGGGCATGGCCGCAGGCGTCCGGGACGTGGCCAACCTCTGCTGGAAGCTGAACTCCGTCATCCACGGTGAACTGCCCGAAAGCGTCCTCGACAGCTACGAGACCGAACGCAAACCGCATGTCAGGGAGGTCACCAAGAGAGCGGTGTTCGTCGGCCGCATGATCACCGAACGCCGGCGCCCCGTCACCCGGGTCCGCAACGGTGCCCTGCGGGCCCTGGACCGCATACCGGGCTTCGGCGACTGGCTGCAGGACTCGAACTGGATCCCTGTGGCCCGCTACGACGCCGGCTTGCAGGCCGGCCCGCGCACCAAGGCGACCGGGCACCAGATTCCGCAGCCCTGGGTGACCGGTCCCGACGGCGAGCGCGTACGGCTGGACGACGCGCTCGGCGGCCGCTGGCTGCTGCTGTCTCTCGGCCGGCCCACCTCGCAGCCCGCGTGGGAGCGCCTCGGCGTCGAGTCGCTGGCCGTTCTGCCGGTGGGATCGCGCCCGGCCGACGGCGCGGTCGTCGACAGCGACGGCGTCCTGCTCCCCTGGCTGATCGAGCACGGTGTCACCACCGTGGCTCTGCGCCCCGACGCCTACGTCTACGCCGCCGCCCCCGTCGGTGACCGTCTTCCGCCGCCTCCGGCCGGACTCGCCTTCGCGTCACGGCCGGCCACGACCACCGCTCAGTGAGGACCATCATGACCGCACCCACCGAAGTCCCTGCGATGACGGAGCACCTGCTCGACGTCGACGGCAAGAAGATCTTCGTCGCCGAGACGGGGCGGGGAGCTCCCGTCCTGTTGCTGCACGGCGGCGGCCCCGGAGCTTCCGGCGTCTCCAACTACAGCCGCAACATCGCGGAACTGTCCCAGGAGTTCCGGGTCATCGTGCCTGACCTCCCCGGCTACGGCCGCAGCAGCAAGGGCATCGACCTCGCCGACCCCTTCGGCGCCCTGGCCACCGGTATCCGCGGCGTGCTCGACCAGCTCGGCCTGAAGAAGGCCCACTTCGTCGGCAACTCCTACGGCGGTGCCTGCGCCCTGCGTCTCGCCCTCGACACCCCCCAGCGGGTCGACCGCATGGTGCTCATGGGCCCCGGCGGCATCGGCACCACTCGCGTGCTGCCCACGCCTGGTCTGAACAGTCTGCTGAACTACTACACGGGGGACGGGCCCTCGCGGCCGAAGCTGGAGAAGTTCATCCGCGACTACCTGGTCTTCAACGCCGCCCACGTGCCCGACTCGATCATCGACGCGCGCTACCGGGACAGCATCGACCCCGAGGTCGTCGCCGCCCCGCCGCTCAGGCGCCCGAAGTCGCTCGGCGCTCTGTGGAAGATGGACTTCACCCGCGACAAGCGCCTGAACCGGCTGGCTGTGCCCACCCTGGTGCTGTGGGGCGCCGCGGACAAGGTCAACCGGCCGTCGGGTGGCCGGATGCTGGCCGAGCGCATGCCCAACTGCGACCTGTACGAGGTCGCCAACACCGGCCACTGGGTGCAGTGGGAGCGTGCCGAGCTGTTCAACCGGCTCTGCGCCGACTTCCTGGCGGGCCGCCGATGAACACCGCGCCCTCCGTCTTCGGGTCCGTCCACCTCGGCTACGTCGTCGTCGAGTCCCACCGCTTCGCCGACTGGCGCCGGTTCGGCACCGACGCCATCGGCATGCACCACGATGACATCTCCCGTGACGTGATGCGCTTCCGCCTCGACGACCACGAGTGCCGCTTCCTGATCCGGCGTGGTCCCGCCGAGGACGTGGTGGCGATCGGCTGGCACATCGACGACCACGCCTCCTTCGAGCAGATCGAGGCTCGCATCCGAGCCCACGGCGTTCCTGTGGTGCGGGGCTCCGACGAGGAGGCGGCCCTGCGCGGCGTAGAACGCCTGCTGCGTTTCCCCGGCCCCAAGGGCATCGTGCAGGAGATCTACACCACCCCGGTCGTCTCGTCCGAACCGCTCCGGATGGTCGCCTCCGGCTGGGTCACCGGCGACTCGGGCATGGGACACGTCGCGATCACCTCCGCCAAGCCCACTCTGATGCGCGGCTACTACAACACGGTTTTCGACGCCCGCCTGACCGACTACATCGACGAGACGATCAGCGGCGTCAAGCTCAAGATCCGCTTCCTGCGCGTCAACGAACGCCACCACTCCATCGCGATCGCCGCCGTCCGCGGCCTGCCGATCGACCCGATCCGCACCCGCGTCCAGCACCTCAACATCCAGGCCGACAGCCTGGACGACCTGGCCCAGAGCTACGAGCGCGTGCACGAACTCGGCTTCGACATGGCCCTGTCGGTGGGCCAGCACACCAACGACAAGGAACTCTCCTACTACGCCCGCACTCCCTCAGGCTTCGAGTGGGAGGTCGGCTGGAACCCCGTCGTCATCGACGAGAGCACCTGGGAGCCCTCCACCCACCAGGGCATCAGCATCTGGGGCCACAAGCCCGTCGGCCAGACGATCGTCGACAAGCTCGACCAGTTCCGGCTCGGAGCCCGTTCCTTCGTCCGGCCGGAGAGGACCGTCCCCGCTCTCAGCGGCGCCGGCATCCCCGACGACTGACCCGGTACGGCTACTCCGCCGCCCGGCGGGGTGACCGTAGTACTCGCTCGATCCCCGGCAGCGCGGCGGAACACTGCCGCCGGCCCTCTCACCCGGTCGCACATCCCTCGCACCGGGGTTCCCACAGGCACCTGGCCTCATGGCCCGATCACGGGCGAACTCTTGCGGGTCCGGCAATCCCGGACGTCTGCGGTTCCTCGTGCCTGCCCGTCGCCGTCCCGCACTGCTCGGTCCGTCCGGCATACCGCCCGTCGTGCTTCCCGTCACGGGAAGCCGGGACCGTGATGCCGGGTCCCGATGAGTGACCGTCCACTTCGAGAGAAGACCCCGACCCATGTCCGTTTCGCCTCCTAGGCCCGGAAGCGGGCCCCCGCCATACGACCGGCCCCATGAGGCTGCCGCGAGCGCCTTGCAGGAAGTGCCCCACACGCTTTCCGAAGCGCGTCGGCGGTTCCTGGCGGTCAATGGCGCCGCCTTCCTGGTTTCTGTAGCGCTGGCCGGCACGGTCGGCGACCTGTTCGCCACCCGCCTGGCGAGCAGGATGCCTTTGGGCATCGTGTTCGGCGCTCTGCAGCTGGCCGTTCTGCTGCTGTCCTCATGGTGGTACGACCGCACGCTCAGCCGCCACGCCGATCCGATCGTCGACCTGATGCGGCATCGTGCCGAACTCGTGCACCCTTCACTGCCCCAGCCGGATCCGGCAGGGGTCATCTCACGATGGCCGTACTCGCCGCAGGGGAGTCGGAGATGACCGAGCTGTCGCTCGCCGCGGGGCTCACGTCGGTCTCGGGTGGTTCCGACGACCGGACGATGGTGCTGATCGGCTTCATGGCGTTCATCGTCCTGTCCCTGTTGTTGTGCGTTCTGGCCGGTCCGGAGGACGGCACCGCGGCCGACTTCTACACCGGCAACCGGTCACTGACGCCGGTGCAGAACGCTCTGGCGCTCACCGGGGACTACATATCGGCCGCCACGCTCCTGGGAGTGTCCGGCCTGGTGGCCGTGGTCGGGTACGACGGCATCTCCTTGGCGGTCAGCAGCTGCCTGGCCGTCGGGGTGTTCCTGCTCCTCGCCGGTCCGCTGCGCAATGCCGGCCGCTACACCCTGGGCGACGTCTTCGCGCTGCGTTCGCCGGGTTCGTCGTCCCGTATCGCCGCAGCCACGGCCACGTTGGCCGTCTGCTTGCCTTTTCTCGTCCTTCAACTGGCCGGAGCCGGCAGTGCCACGGCGCTACTGCTCGGCCTGACCAGCCTGGGGGCCGAACAGGTGTGCACCGTCTTCGTCGGGGCGCTGATGATCTGCTACGCGGTGCTCGGCGGCATGAGAGGGACGAGCCTCGTCCAGATCGTCAAGGTGGCCGTGGTGTTCACCACCATGATCCTCCTCGCCCTTCTGGTCCTGCGGCACCACGACTTCGACCCGGGCGCCCTGCTGACTGCGGCCGAGCGGGGGAGCGGGCTTCACGACCACTACTTCGAACCCGGTCACGCCCTGGGGAGCAGCGCGGTCGGCCGCCTCGACTTCCTGAGCCTGCAACTGTCCGTCGTCTTGGGCGGCGCGTGCATGCCGCACGTCCTGATGAGAATCAACTCGGCCGCCGACGGCGCCACCGCCCGCCGGGCGACCCGCTACGCCATCGCCATCATGGCCGCCTTCTTCCTCTGCGTCGTCATCGTGGGACTCGGTGCCGCAGGCGTCGTGGGAAGCCATAAGATCCGTGCCGTCGACAGCAGCGGCCAGGCGGCCCTCTTCCTCCTCGCCGGAGAGCTGGGCGGCGGCACCTCGGGGTTCGCGGGCAGCGTGCTGTACACCGCCGTCGCGTGCTCCGTCTTCGTCACCGTACTGGCGGTGGTCGCCGGCATAGCGCTGAGCGCCGCGGCCGCCCTGGCGCACGACCTTCACGCGCACGTAGCGCGCGGGGGGCGCATGTCCGAGCGCCGGGAATTCTGGTCGGCCCGATGGGCCGTGGGAGCCGTGGGCGGACTCGGCGTCCTCCTGGCGGCGATGGCCCAGGGACGGGACCTCCAGTCCCTGACCTACCTGGCACTCTCCCTCGCCGCCTCCACGATCCTGCCCGCCTGTCTGTACGGACTCTTCTGGAGCCAGTACAACCGGACCGGACTGCTGTGGACCGTGTACGGCGGCATTTCCTGCACGACCGCCCTCTACGTCTGCTCCCTCTCCTTCTCGGGCACGCCCACCTCGCTGCTGTCGGGACACGACTTCCACCTCATCGGGCTGCAGTCGACTGCCGTGATGGCCGTACCCGCGGGTTTCCTGCTCGGGTGGGTGGGCAGCGCCGTCGGACGGCGTGGACGGCCGATGGAAGAACCCGGGGCGGACCTCCGCTGGCGCGAACGGGTTCTCGTCGGAGCGCGAGAGGAATGACGTGTGCCGCGGCTCGGCGGTTCGGCCGGTCCGCGGCACATACCCAGCCTTTGCTGACGGATACACATGCCGCGCCTTCACTGACGGAAACAGAAGGCGAGTACCGCCGTCGGGGTCGGTTCAAGCCCGTGCGGCCCCGATCCTGGCGGCCAGAGCGGGGAACTGGACCAGCGCGTTGGACCGTTCGACGGCCAGTCGCTCGGCAGGCGAGAAGGTCTCGTCCAACTGTGGAGCGGGATCTCCGGCCACGAGGAACAAGGCGCTGGTGAACGGCCAGTCGGTGGCGAAGAGAATGTGCTCGGTGCCGGCCAACTCACGTACGGACTTCATCGCCTGGGGCGCCGGGGACAAGGCGGTGTCGTAGAAGAGCCTGCGGAAGGAGGGGCTGCTGTCGTCCAGGCCGGCGGCCCCCACCTGCTGCGCGACCGCCGGGGTCAGGCTCAGCAGGCTGGTGCGGTAGGAGATGTACGGCAGGGTGCCGCCGGCGTGCGCGGCCAGCCACCGGATGCGCGGGTATCGCCGGTAGGCGCCCTTGTAGAGCATGTTGACCAGGGCGCGGGTGGTGTCGAACGTGAACTCGTAGAGGAACGGCGGCAGTCCGAGGTCCGGATAGCTCTGCGGGGTGGTGGGGTGGATGAACACCATGGCGCCCAAGTCGTCGAGCGCCTTCATCAGCGGCGCGAACACGGGATCGCCCAGGTACGTTCCGCCGTAGCTGCTGAAGATACCCACGCCGTCCAACTTCAGTTCCCGCACGGCCCGTCGGGCCTCGGTGACGGCGCGGGAGACGTCGTGCTCGTCGACGTTCTCGCCCAGGGGCAGGACGGCGAAGCCGCCGAAGCGGCCCTTCAGGTGTGCGGACGTGGGGTGGACCAGGTCCCGGCTCGTGTAGGTGTTCAGACGCTGTGCCATTGCCACCCGTTCCGCCGCGGAGGACAGGTATGTGACGCCTGGCTCGGAGACCGAGACCACCTGGGCCTGGATGCCGTAGCGGTTCATGAAGCCGACGGCGAGGGTCGGGCTCCACGTGGGGATCGGAACGCCCCCGATCTCGGTGATGCCGTGCGCCGCCAGGTCCCGGCGGTAGAAGTCCGGAATCAGATGACAGTGCACGTCGATACGGTCTCTGCCGCGGCGTACCAGAGCGCCGGAGGGGGCGCCGGTCGCGACGGCCGTCGCCGGCGAAGCGCCGAGGGCCGTCGCGGTGACTCCCAGCGGCAGCGCCGCCTTGAGCAGTCCGCGCCGTCTCATGCCGCGCGAGTCGGCTTGTTCTGAAGCAGCCATGAAGACACCTCACCGAAGGGGGATGGGGGGAAAGGCGTGTCCGCCGGAAGACGCACGCGGACGCCGGGCAGCCACGGGTGGCCGACACGACGGCGGATGTCGCACCGGCTTCTTGTAGTGTTCACTACAGGTGACTGGAATGACCGCTACGCTAAGAGGGGCTGGGGTGGGCGTCAAGAACCGCGGCAGGAGTGATTCGGGGAAGTGGACGTATGGGCCGGCCGGGGTCGGACGCCGAACGCGGGGCAGGCCGCCGGGTGCGGGTTGGCCACCCGCCCACGGCCGGTCGCCCGTCCACGGCCGATCACCCCACTGGCTCAGGAAGGCCGGTGGTCAGAACGAGGCCCCGCCCACCGACCCGGAGCCCGAGCGCAGCACGCGGGACAGCCCCAAGGCGGCCGTCCGCACGGCGGGTGCCAGCTGGGCCGGGTGGAACCGGCCGCGCGGCACGGCGACGGACAGGGCGGCCACCGCCGTCGCCCCGTCGAAGACGGGCGAGGCGATGCAGTTGACGCCGAGGGCGGCCTCCTGCTCCTCGTACGCGAGACCGGAGACCTGGATCTGCTCCAGGGTGGTGCGCAGCCGTGCCGGATCGGTGACCGAGTGCGGGGTGAGACGGGGCAGCGGCCCGGCCAGCACCTCGTCCGCCAGTTCGGTGCCGGAGAAGGCCAGCAGCGCTTTGCCGACGCCGGTGCAGGTCAGGGGAAGGCGCCCCCCGATGCGTGACGGCAGCGTCAGGGTCTGGTGGCCATGGATCCGCTCGACGTAGACCACGTCGTGCCCCTCCCGGATGCCGAGGTGCACGGTCTCGTGGGTCGCCTCGAAGAGGTCCTGGAGGTACGGCAGCGCGGCCTCCCGCAGGTCGAGCCGGCGCGGCACCAGTGAGCCCAGCTCGAAGAGCTTGCCGCCGAGCCGGTACGCCTCTCCGGCGCGTTCGAGCAGACCGAGGCGCACCAGGTCGGCGCAGAGGCGGAACGCGGTCGTCTTGGTCAGTCCCGTGCGGGCGGTGATGTCCGTGAGACGGAACGTACCGCCGTCCGGGCGGAAGCAGTCCAGGACGGCAGCCGCCTTGTCGAGCATGTTCCCCTGCGTGCTGTTCCGTGTCATGGAACGTATTTTGCCGCCGCTCGAACCGTACGCCTATACCTGTCGTGGATCGACGGCCGGCCACCGCCGCCTCTCCGACAATGCCCCCCTCCGCCAACGCCGCCACTCTCCGCCCGGAGGTACCCACATGTTCATTCCGCACCGCCCCGCAAGTGCCCGCCGGAGGCGACCATGAGCTCCCGCAAGCCCGCCGACGCCGTGACCGAGGCGGCCGCCCTCCTGGAGGAGGCCGCCCGGACCGGCGTCCCGTGTGCCCCGGTGCGCTCGCTCCTGCCCGAAGCGGGCATCGAAGCCGCGTACGCCGTGCAGCGCCTGCACGTGGAACGCGGGATCGCCTCCGGGCGGCGGCTGGTGGGCCGCAAGATCGGCCTGACCTCACCGGCGGTGCAGCTCCAGCTCGGCGTGGACCGGCCGGACTTCGGCGCGCTGTTCGCCGACATGGCGGTGCCCGAAGGACAGCCGATCGCCCCCGGCAGACTCCTCCAGCCGAAGGTCGAGGCCGAGGTCGCCCTAGTCCTTGGCGCGGACCTGCCGCACCGCGACCCGACCGTCGCCGACCTGCTGCGCGCCACGGCGTTCGCGCTGCCCGCGCTGGAGATCGTCGACAGCCGCATCGCCGAGTGGGACATCACCATCGTCGACACCGTCGCCGACAACGCCTCCTGCGGCCTGTACGTCCTGGGCGGCACCCCCGTACCCCTGGACCGCGTCGACCTGCGGGCCGTGACGATGACCCTCGCCAAGAACGGCGAGACGGTCTCCGAGGGCACCGGAGCCGACTGCCTGGGCAGCCCGCTCACCGCAGCCCTCTGGCTCGCCTCCGCCCTCGCCGGGCTCGGCGACCCACTGAGGGCCGGCGACATCGTCCTGACCGGCGCGCTGGGCCCGATGGCCGTCGCCGCCGAGGGAGACGAGTTCACCGCGCACATCGAAGGACTCGGCACGGTCACGACCACGTTCGCGTCCACCACCACGGAAGGAGCCGCAGCATGAGCACCAAGGTCGCCGTCGTCGGATCGGGCAACATCGGCACCGACCTGATGATCAAGATCCTGCGCCTCTCCGACTCCCTGGAGATCGCGGCCATGGTCGGAATCGACCCCGACTCCGACGGCCTGGCCCGCGCCCGCCGCCTGAAGGTCGCCACCACCCACGAGGGCGTCGACGGCCTGGTGAAGCTGGACGAGTTCGCGGACGTCGAGATCGTCTTCGACGCCACCTCGGCCGGCGCGCACCGCCGCCACGACGAAGTCCTGCGCGCGCTGGGACGCAGGGTCGTGGACCTGACGCCCGCCGCGGTCGGCCCGTACGTCGTCCCGCCGGTCAACGGCGACGACCACCTCGACGCACCGAACGTCAACATGGTCACCTGCGGCGGCCAGGCCACCATTCCGATCGTGGCCGCCGTCGCGGCCGTGACACCCGTCCACTACGGCGAGATCGTTGCCTCGATCTCCTCCCGCTCGGCCGGCCCCGGCACCCGGGCCAACATCGACGAGTTCACCGAGACGACCTCGTCGGCCATCGAGAAGGTGGGCGGCGCGGCCCGGGGCAAGGCGATCATCGTCCTTAACCCGGCCGAACCGCCGCTGATCATGCGAGACACCGTGTACTGCCTCGTCGGCGACTGCGACGACGCCGCGGTGACCGCCTCAGTGGAGGAGATGGTCGCCCGCGTCCAGGCGTACGTGCCCGGATACCGCCTCAAGCAGAAGGTCCAGTTCGACCCCGTCGCCGACGACGACCCCCTGCGCTCGCTGCTCCCGGCCGGCACCCGCTCCACCGACGCCGCCAAGGTCTCCGTCTTCCTGGAAGTCGAAGGCGCCGCCCACTACCTCCCCGCCTACGCCGGAAACCTCGACATCATGACCTCTGCCGCCCTGCGCACCGCCGAGCGTATGGCCGGCGCGCAGCCCCTCACGAAGGTGGTCTCCCGATGACCGCGAACCTGCCCCCCGCGCTGTACGTACAGGACGTGACCCTGCGGGACGGCATGCACGCCGTACGCCACCGCTATACCGTCGACCAGGCCCGCATCATCGCCGCCGCGCTCGACGACGCCGGGGTCGCCGCCATCGAGATCGCCCACGGCGACGGCCTGTCCGGATCCAGCATCACCTACGGCGTCGGCGCTCACACCGACTGGGAGTGGATCGAAGCCGTCTGCGACAGCGTTCACCGCGCGGTGCCCACGACACTGCTGCTTCCCGGCATCGGCACCCTGCACGACCTGCGACAGGCCCACGCCCTCGGCGTCCGCTCGGTCCGCGTCGCCACCCACTGCACCGAGGCCGACATCTCCGCCCAGCACATCGCGGCCGCCCGCGAACTCGGCATGGACGTGGCCGGTTTCCTGATGATGTCCCACATGGCCGAGCCCGCCGAACTGGCCCGCCAGGCCCAGCTGATGGAGTCCTACGGAGCCCGGTGCGTCTACGTCACCGACTCCGGCGGCCGCCTGACCATGGACGGCGTCCGCGATCGCGTCCGCGCCTATCGCGATGTCCTCGCACCCGACACCGAGATCGGCATCCACGCCCACCACAACCTCGGCCTGGGCGTCGCCAACTCCGTCGTCGCCGTCGAGAACGGTGTCACCCGCGTCGACGCCTCCCTCGCCGGCCAGGGCGCCGGAGCCGGGAACTGCCCGCTGGAGGCGTTCGTCGCAGTCGCCGACCTGATGGGCTGGGAGCACGGCTGCGACCTGTTCCCCCTCATGGACGCCGCCGACGATGTCGTACGTCCCCTGCAGGACCGCGAGGTCCGCGTCGACCGTGAGACCCTCACCCTCGGCTATGCGGGCGTGTACTCCAGCTTCCTGCGCCACGCCGAGGCCGCCGCCCGACGGCATGGGCTCGACACCCGCGCGATCCTCGTCGAGGTCGGCCGGCGCAAGATGGTCGGCGGCCAGGAAGACATGATCACGGACATCGCCCTCGACCTCGCCGCGGCCGACTCCGCCGGCTGAACGGGAGCGGCCGGTTCCGATGCCCCGTGGCCGTCCGACGGAGACGGCACCAGCGACGCATGGGGCCGGACCCGGCGGACGCGAGGCGAAACCCGGTCGGCATACTCACCGCCGGGGGCCGCATCAGGACCGACGGGTCGGGCCGGGACCGGACGTGAGGAGATCGTCCGCGAAGCGACGGTCGCCCCGGTGGCCTTCCGATTCACTTCCGGGGTCGTACCTCCGAGGCCCGGTGTCCCCCTCGCGGTGGGTCGGCGCCGTCCTCGCCCACCACGGCCTCTTGACCGCCGCGCGACCGCTCAACCGGCCCACGCAAAGGCTGCCGCCCCAGCCCACCCGCACGCGATCGCCTGCAGGGGGCGGCCGCCAGGAGGGAAGTCCGGGGCGGGTCAGTCGTGTCGTGAGCAAGGCATGCCCGGCACCAGGGGCGAAGACTGTCGATGAGCGACTCTGTCGGGGATCTTGTGCGCGCGGCTCATTTGCCTTGCCGCCATCAGCATTCCCAGGTCAGACCGCGGGCATCGAGGTACTGCTGGAAGGTCGTGGGGCGTCGGGGGTGGTGGGGGTGGTGAGTTGTGCGTGAGGCGAGGCGTTCGATGTTGATGGCGATGCCGGTCAGGACGTGCTGCACGTGTGTCTTGCGGTGGCCGTGGTAGCGGCTGCGGCGGGCCCGGTGTCCGTTGATGAACTCGCAGATGGTGCCTTCGGCTCCGGACCGGGTGGCGTAGAGCCGTCTCCATTGGGAGTCTTGCTGGTTCGCGCGGTTCTGGGCCTGGAGTTCATGCAGATGCTGTGGGAGGAAGTTCACGGTGCGGGCGGCAGTGCCGCGGGCGCAGGCGGGCCGGTCGGGGCACGGGTTGCACTGGTGTGGGCGAAACCGGGCCATGGTGTAGGGGGCCCACGATCATCGCGGCGGTGCGGACGACGCCGACCAGTGCGACGGTCTGGAGGCGGTGCAGCGGCAAGGTCCAGGGCAAGGTCGACGAGGTGTCCGCCGCGGTGATCTCGGCGGCGTCGCGGGCGAAGACCTTCTTGATCCCCACCCTCGTGACCGCGTCCTCCAGCGGGCCGCGCAGGCGGTCCATCCACCGGGCCTCGAACTGGGTAACGCCAGCCTGACGGGCCAGAACGCCGGTGGCTTGAGCCAGATGTGGCTGGTCTCGCCATTGGGGCAGGTGACCTGGCGCTGGTCGAAGTCGATGGTGAAGTCGTCCCGGGTAAAGCCGGTCTGTTCCTTGCTCTGCCATGCACCGCTGGCCTTGACCGGGCCGACGAGTTCGACCTGGTGGTCGCGGAGGGAGCGGTGCAGCAGCGAGATCGAGAGGTAGCCGCCGTCGAGAAGGTGTTGCCGGGGCAGCAGCCCGCGGTCACGGAGCCGGATGTGGATGCCGGGGAGGGCCTCGGTGTCCCGGGTCGGCCCGGTGGTGGCGATGTCCGTGATCAGGTTGGCCTGAGGGCCGGTCTCGCAGGTCTCGGTGACATGGACCAGATAGCCGCTCCAGCGGGTATTGCCGCGGATGGCCCGGCGGGCTTCGCGGTCGTAGGGCGAGATGATCCGCACGGCTCCTTTGGGCTGTCCGTCCTTCTCGGCACGAGGACGTAACCCGCCACGGGCGTCGAGGAGGAAGTTCTGCACGACGATCTGTCGCAACGCTTCCGCGCGAGGCCCACGCCGGTGGTGCGGAAGGCGCTCGAGGAGCCGGCGGGCGTCCGCTCCCGCCTGCTTGAGCCGGGTGACAGGGTGACTCGGCTGACTGGGGAGTCGGGCTGGACGCCCGTAGCGGGTGGCCCACTCGGCATCCACCAGGCCGTCGAGGATGTCCGGTGCCCGCTGGGCGGCTTCTTCCAAGGCCGCGCGCACCGCTTCGAGTACCAGTTCCAGGCGGGTGAGGTCCCGCGCGGCGGCCAGAACTTGGGTGGAGTCGGTGCGCTGCCTCCCGCGTTCGGCGACCATGCCGGCTTCCCGCATCCGTGTCAGCGACAGGGAGAGCAGCTGGTCCGCGCGGTCGTCCTCGCACAGGCGATCACGGAAGTCCGTCAGTACGCTGTGGTGGAATCCCGGGTCGTCCAGCTCCAGGGCGAGTGCGTACTTGAAGTCGATGCGGCACCGCACGGCCTCGGCCGCCTGCCGGTCGGAGAGATTGAGCAGAAACTGCAGGACACAGACCGTGGCCAGCTGGGCCGGTGAGAGTCCGGGGCGGCCATCGCGCGGATACCAGGAAGCGAAGTCCCTGTCGTCCTAGAGACCATCGAGGTGATCACGTACCCACATCGCCGTGGTGCCGCTGGGGTTACTGGCTCGCGCCATCTGGGCTGTGAGCTCGGGAACCACCGCACCGGACCGGGGACGAACGGACACTGATCACCTCAGGAGGATGGAACTACGCAGGACCGTCCGAAGTGTTCCAAGCGCCAACAGCCCTCGTCCCGAGAACTCCAAGATCCCCGACTGTGAGGATGGGGAGGCACCGCTCGAGGGCCTGACCCGATCCCCGATTGACGCTTCGGCTGTCCTCACTCTGAATCGTCGGCCCTCCGAGCGGTGCCGATGCGTGCACCGTCCGGAGATCGTGACCTCATAGAAGCTTGAACCAAGCGGTCCCATCACAGTCGTGTCCGTCTGCCGGCCGGTGCGCGCGAGCCCTCTCGCCGCGCCACGGAAGGAACCCGGCCACCATGTCACAGCCCATCGAGGTGATCGGCGGGATCGACACCCACACCGACCTCCACCAGGCCGCCGTCATCGACACCATCGGCCGACACCTGGCCACCGAGGCGTTCCCCACGACGCCTGCAGGCTACCGGGACCTGCTGAAGTGGCTGCACTCCCACGGCCAAGTGCTGGCCGTGGGCATGGAGGGCACAGGCTCTTTCGGTGCCGAACTCTCCCGCTACCTCCATGCCAACCAGATCGCTGTCATCGAGGTGGACCGACCCGACCGTCGCGCTCGTCGCGCGGCCGGGAAGTCCGACCCGATTGATGCCTACGCCGCCGCCACCGCAGTACTCGCTGGCCGCGCCACAGGCACCCCGAAGCATCGCGACGGCGCCGTCGAGGCAATCCGCGGACTGCGCGTGGTACGCGCCAGCGCCGTCAAGGCCCGCACCCAGACCATCAACCAGATCAAATCGCTGATCATCACCGCGCCCGCTGAAGTACGTGAAGCACTGCGCTCGCTGACCACCACCGAGCTGGTCCGACGGCTGACGGCCAGCCGTCCGGGCACCGATCTGGCGGTCCCGGCCACTGCCGTCAAAGTGGCCCTCAAACGTCTGGCCAAGCGCTACCGGCACCTGAGCGAGGAGATAGCAGAGGCAGACGCCGAGCTGCGAGTCCTGATCACCCGCACCGCACCCGGCCTGCTCGCGCTGTCGGGTGTCGGGACCGAAACCGCCGGGCAGCTGCTGGTCACCGCCGGCGACAACCCTGACAGACTCGGCTCAGAAGCCTCCTTCGCCCACCTGTGCGCCGCCGCACCCGTGCCGGCCTCGTCCGGTCGCACAGACCGCCACCGACTTAACCGTGGTGGAGACCGCCAGGCCAACCGCGCGCTGCACACGATCGTGCTGGTCCGCATGCGGCACGACCCGCGCACCCGCAACTACGTCGCACGACGCACCCTCGAAGGACTCAAGACGAAGGACATCTTCAGATGCCTCAAGCGCTTCCTCGCGCGAGAGGTCTACCGCCATCTCACCAGCGCTTTCAGCGGCGCGACCGGGCCATCTCCTACAGCTTGACGATCTATAGAAGCTTCAGAGTCGCTCTGTGACTACCGCCACTGGTGGGCTGTGACTGTCTACAGGAAAGAACATGAGGTGCAAATATGCTCGCCACTGTCAGCATGTCTCGTCCTCAGCGTCGGTAAGACACTAACCTCGATCTTTCTTGATGGGCCGCCGACGGAGTCGGCGGCCCATCTTGTTGCCGGTGGCGGAGGCTGGGCAGGCTGAGGGCCCGAGTGTCGTCTCGGGTGGGCGCCGGGTTCCACTGCTCCGGTCTGGGGTTCTCTCACAGGGACGGGTGGATCTACTGGTCAGCCGGGGGTCGGCAGGAGTGCGAGCCGTTCGAGGGCAGCGGTGATGTGGCTGGACCAGGGCCAGTGCCCGGCAAGGCGGAGGATCCTGCGGCGGCCGGTGGTCACGAGCTGTCCGGCCGTGGTGAACAGGCGGAGCCGCAGACGGCGGGGTTCCCAGAGCCGGGCCTTGCCGGTCAGCGAGAGCATCGGCATCCAGGCCAGCAGGTCCAGAGCGATCTGCCCGATCTCCAGCCAGATGCGGTTCTGCGCGGTGTCGTGCAGGGGAAGGTTCCGCAGCCCGGCCGAGCGGGCGGCCCGGATGCGGTCCTCGGCCCTCGCCCGCAGCCGGTGACGGAGCTCGAGCTCGGCGATCGGACGGCCCGGCGTGTTGGTGGCGAAACATGTCAGACGCATGCCGTCCGCGTCCGTGAGCCGCAACTGGGCACCGGGATGGGGCCGTTCCTTCCGCACGATCAGCCGCATCCCCTTCGGCCAGCCGTCCAGCACGTCACCGGCGATCTCGGCGACCCAGGCCCCGTCCCGGATCTCGCCACCGGGCTCGACAGCCGGCGTCCAGGCCGACGCGGGGACCTTGAGCACACGGCTGTGGATCGCG
This sequence comes from Streptomyces sp. NPDC058872, assembly GCF_042743065.1. Lineage (NCBI taxonomy): Bacteria > Bacillati > Actinomycetota > Actinomycetes > Kitasatosporales > Streptomycetaceae > Streptomyces > Streptomyces sp. NPDC058872. The sequence goes on along the minus strand of NZ_JBHYMK010000013.1, from coordinate 24,408 downwards.
TCGGTGATCACCATCCCGACCGAGTACGAAAGCCACCGGCCGCGCTGGGATAGTCAGCCGACGAAGTCGTGGGTGCCGCCCGCGGAATCGGTGCGAATCAAGGTCCGGCGCCCGCGCCGGTACTTCTTCGGCAGCTGAGCCAGCGCCAGGCGGGTGGCGGTGATGTGGTCGGCGGCAGTGTTCGATCCCACGTTCCCCGGCCTGAGCAGGGCCGCGACCGGCTCACCGGTGCCGCCCGGCCCGTGGTCGACGAACCCCATCAAAGGGTGATGCCCGTAGGTCCGCTTCCAGGTCGGGGCCGCATCCTCCTTGTCAGAGTGCGCGATCACCAGCACCCCGTCGAGGTCGACGGTCACCGTTCCACCCGCCTCGGGCGCTTCCTCGCCGGCCAACCGCCAGACCAGTTCGCGGACTTCGGCCCGCGCGGAACGGATCGCCACCAGGGCCTTCTCGCCAGAGGCGGCGAGGGCGTCGACGAGGCGGGAGACCGTCGGGTCGGAGGCCACCAGCCCGAACACGGCCGGCTCCGCCCGCAGCATGCCGACATCCGCGAGGCAGTCCCCGCCCAACGCGACCGCCAAGGCCACGTCCAGCAGGACCTTGCCCGGATCGTGCACCGCCCGAGCCTTCCGCCACGGTGCCAGCGCCACTGATATCGCGGTGTCCAGACCGGCCTTACGGACGGTCTCGACCAGCAGCACGCTCCCGGCCTGCGAGACCACCGCCCGGCCGCTGCCCTCGATGCGGACACGCGGGTAGAACCCGATACGCTTCTTCACCTGGAGAGTGCTTCTTCCCATGCAGCCAACAGGCCCCTAGACAAGTCCCATCGTTGCAGTTCAGGAGCACTATCCGCTTATTTGATCAAGCTTCGGACAGTCCACCTCGTGAAAGCGCGAGGCTAACTGTGCGACTCTGCGGCGCCTCCACGGAAGAAAGGGTCCGCGAGGGGGATGGCTGGGTGCGCGGCGGCGACGCCGGCACCGGAACGGCTACGACGCACAATGCGCTGTCGCCCCTCCGAACGCGGCGCGATACTGCTCAAGTCCCTCCTGCTTGATTGCGCCCGTCCATCTCCTTTGCTGATGACCGCCGAGCATGGCGAAGCCATCCACCAAGCGGGTCAGCTCTGACCAGCGGCCAGCCTTGAGCTCCTCGTTCTCGACGCGGGCGAGCAGTCGAATCAGGGTGGTCGGGGGCTTCCTTTCGGCCCAGCAGCTCTTGGCGAACTCATCGATCATCCTGGCGGCCCGGCCGGACGGGACCGAGGGTGTCAAGCCCTGCGCTGGGCGTGGAGGCACACCCGCCAACCGCGCGATCGGGAGGGGCTGCGATATGCGCCCCCTCCCACAGTCGCGACCCACCCCTCCCCGGTGACCCCGCTGCGTGGCGTGGTCGACGAGATCACCACCGGAGTCACGTTCCTGCCCGATTAATCCGGGCGTAGAGGGCATGGTTGTCATGGCAAGAAGGGTGGCCGGCGGGTGTCAGCTGGGATCCTGCTGCTTCCACGCCTCGATGATCTCGATCGGGACGCGTCCGCGTTCGGGCAGGTCGTACCCATGGGCGTTGGCCCAGTCGCGGACGGCGCGTGTGCCGACGGACCTCCGGGCGGCTGCGGCCGGTGCGCTGCTTTCGAGAGCCGAGGGGGTGAAGGCGGGACCGTGGTCGAGGAGATCTTTGGGAAACATGGGGACGCTTGTGGTCCCGCTGAGAACGCCGACGAGGAACTCGGTCAAGGAGCCGTTGTAGGTGAACCAGGGCGCGTGCAGGGCCTCGTTGACGGCGACGGTCCACTCGTCCGGGGTGTCGGCGGACTGGGTGACCCAGAAGAGGTAGTCCCCGTTGCCGGTGACTCCCATGGCAAAAAGGTTCTCGGGGGAGTGCGGCAGCTGCCAGGGGTGTCGGGCAGCCTGCCGGACCTCCTCGATCTGCCCCCGCAGACGCGCCGGCATGGGACCGGTCAGATCGGCCCATTCGCTGGGGGCATGCGGCTGGTAGAGGGTGATGAATCCGCAGAACTGGCCCGGTCCGTATGCGGTGATGAGCTCCTTGTAGTCCTGGGGCAGGTCCCTGCCCAGCGTGTCTTTGACCTGTGACCAGTCCGGAGCAGGGGGAGCGGCGGCAGGAGGCGGGCACAGCGCGGTGAGAGAGGTCATCGGTTTCCTCTGTGGTCAAGGACGGCGTCGGGGGTGGTGCTCGAGGTGGGCGGGGTTGTCGAAGAAGGTTGGTTCTGGGAGATCGTGAACAGGTTGTCGTCGTGGTCGCCGGACCTCCCGAGCTGCCCGCGCCGGCATGTGCCCGCGGGCCTGTCCCTTGTCCGACTGGTACCCGGGAGGGGTGATCGAGTTCCGGGCATGCGTACCCTCGGCGACCATGTTGCGTGTGATCACCGCGTGCCGGATGACGTCGTTCGATCCGGCCTTCGCCTGGCATCATCGTGGAGGCTGGGACGGGCGTGGGAGGGGGAGCTGTGAAGCTGATGGTCTCTCGGCACGGTCGTGGATCAGCATGTCCCGGACGACGATCCCGCCCCCGCGCGCGGTAGTCGGGGTCTGCCGGGTGGCTCGGGCGAGCTCGTACATCTCACGCGTGGGCGAGAGGTGCAGCGTCATCCACGCGACACCGGACGCCGCCTGGCGCTCGATCTCGTCGAGCAGGCGGGGAACGTCCATTCCGCGCCGCGGCTTGAAGCAGAGGTAGTGCGGCAGCGTTCCGACAGGCAGACCGAGCTGCTCGCCCGCGGTCCGGTAGAGCGGGATGGGCAGCTGGACCGTGCTGAGGTCCATCATCAGGTCGGGCTGGTAGCCGAGCCTGCCTATTTCCGCGATCTTCTCGACCTCGGTCGCCAGATCGGCCGCTCTGTTGCACCCTATGCTGGTGTTCACCTTGACCAGCGACCCCGGCCCCACCAGGACCGGACTGCCAGACGTCCGCAGGGCGACGAGGGAGCCCGAGTCGATGCGCGTCCGGGCCTCCGGCTCGCTCAGCAGTCCCTCGCGAATCTCTTGGACGTCACTCAAACCGTTCATGGAGCCTCCGTCAGCGTCTGTGGGCCGTCGATGAGGGTCACGGAAAGCGACGCCCATCCTGACAGCGCCATGGCGACCGGCGAAACGTATTTCAGGCCGGGTGACACGTTTCGCCACGCCACGCCCCGCCCCGGCCAGGCCGGGAGGACGGGCTGGGGCGGGCGGCTCGTCGCAGCGCGCGCGGGGCCGCCACACCGGTGTGAACAGGCACGATCATGGCAGTCGGCCATCCCCACGATGGGCATGCGGCGGCAGCAGCGTGGTCACCGCGCGACAGCCGTGATCACTCACGTAGATCGCCGCCGGCTTCGGTACGTCCGTCAGGACCGCCAGACGCCGATGCTGACCTTTTGCTGACCCCTACCTGGTACGTGGGCCACTGACCTGTGAAGATGCGATGTTCACGCGGGTTGTGGTGGAACTTCATCGGCCGCAGCCACGAGGACGTCGTCGAAGCCCGCGAGGAGTGGGAGAAGGCCTCCGACCGCTTCGGCACGGTCGACGGCTACCCCGGTGACCGGCTTCCCGCGCCCGCCCTGCCCAACGCCCGGATCGCACCCCGGAAGAACCCGGTGCCGCGCGCGAACGCCGCGCACGGCTGAGCCGGGCTCCCTCCCCGTCGCCCCCGACCCACCCGAAAGGCATTCCCGTGAACGAGCAGGCCACCACCCCCGTCGTCCGGCGCGTGGACGCCCGGCACCGCTACGAGATCCTCGTCGACGACCAGCGCGCGGGCCTGACGGCCTATCGCGACCGCGACGACCGTCGTGTCTTCTTCCACACCGAGATCGACGACGCCCATGCCGGTCGTGGCCTCGCCGCGGTCCTCGTCGCACAGGCCCTCGCCGACGTCCGTGCCTCCGGGATGCGGATCGTCCCCGTCTGCCCCTACGTGGCGAAGTTCCTGAAGAAGCACGGGGAATTCGCCGACATCACCGACCCGGTGACCCCCGCGGTCCTGCAGTGGCTGGACGGGCAGCTCGGACGCTGACCCCTGCTCGTCGAACGACGTCCGGACGTGCACTCCGCCCGACGGGCCGGTGGCGGGCCCTCGGTTCCGTCGACCTCCCGGTGCGGGGCCCGCGGAGCGGCCGGGCCGGCGGGGCCCCACGGTGCTGGCCGAAGGGCGATCGATTGGCCGGAACTCGGCTGATCATCAGGATAAACGTCAATTCAAACAAGATCACCGCATGGAGGTAATGCCTGCGTACTCTCGGGGCGGGGCGGGCCCGGCGGCCGTTACGGTTCCCCGGGATCTGGGCCGATTCTCAGATCTTCGCGCCTTCCGTCTTCTTTCGACGGCTTTGACGCGCCACTGCGTGCCGAACGCCGTCCCCACGAAGGAGAGCCCGCCCGATGACCGTCGACGACCGCCCGGACGAACGGCTTGAGCCACCCCGGCAGTCCAGCCTCAGCACCGCCGCCGCACGCAAGCTCGCCACCACCACCAAGTCCGCCCCGCAGATGCAGGAGATCTCCTCCCGCTGGCTGTTGCGGATGCTTCCCTGGGTCGAGGCCAAGGGCGGCGCCTACCGGGTCAACCGCCGCTTGAGCTACACCGTCGGCGACGGCCGCATCGAGTTCGTCCAGGACGGCTCCCGGGTCCGCGTGATCCCCCGGGAGCTCGGCGAGCTGGCCCTGCTGCGCGGCTTCGAGGACGTCGACGTGTTGAACGCGCTCGCCGACCGCTGCGTCCAGCGGGACTTCCGGGCCGGTGAGGTGCTCGTCGAACGCGGGACGCCCGCCGACCGGATCCACCTGATCGCCCGCGGCCGGATCAACCAGACCTCCGTCGGCACGTACGGCGACGAGCTCGCCGTCGCCGTCCTCGCCGACGGCGACCGCTTCGGCGAGGGCGCGCTCCTGGACCCCGAAGCCGACTGGGACCACACCGCGACCGCCGAGACCTCCGGCACCCTGCTCACGCTCTCCCGGGCCGACTTCGCCGCCGTCCTCGCCTCGGCGCCGGCCCTGCAGGCCCACGTCCGTGCCTTCGGCGCGCTGCCCCGCCAGCGGCAGAACAAGTACGGCGAGGCCGAGATCGCGATGTCCGCCGGTCACCACGGCGAGGTCGGCATTCCGGGCGCCTTCGTCGACTACGAGCTCCAGCCGCGCGAGTACGAACTCTCCGTGGCCCAGACCGTCCTCAAGGTGCACACCCGGGTCGCCGACCTCTACAACGGGCCGATGAACCAGACGGAGGAGCAGCTCCGGCTCACCGTCGAAGCACTGCGCGAGCGCCAGGAGCACGAGCTCGTCAACAACCCCGAGTTCGGACTGCTCCCCAACGCCGACTTCAAGCAGCGGATCCAGCCGCACTCCGGTCCGCCCACCCCGGACGACCTCGACGAGCTGCTCTGCCGCCGCCGCGGGACCAAACTCTTCCTCGCCCACCCCCGGACCATCGCCGCGATCGGGCGCGAGTGGAACGCCGCCGGGCTCCACCCCGACACGATCGAGCTCGACGGGCACCGGGTCCCGGCCTGGCGCGGGGTCCCGATCCTGCCCTGCAACAAGATCCCCATCAGCAGGGAGAACACCAGCTCCATCCTCGCCATGCGCCTCGGCGAGGACAACCAGGGCGTCATCGGTCTGCGTCAGACCGGCTTGCCCGAGGAGTACGAGCCGGGCCTCTCGGTGCGGTTCATGGGCATCAGCGAGCAGGCGATCATGTCGTACCTCGTCACCACGTACTACTCCGCCGCCATCCTGGTTCCGAACGCCCTCGGCGTCCTGGAGAACGTGCAGATCGCACGCAGGCGCGGCTAGGGCCGCACGAAGGCCTTCGGTGCCGGGGCGCTCCTCCGCCGTGCGGTGCAGCGCATCTGACGTCGTGTCGATTCATCGCGGAGTGCGGGGCGGCGGGGAGGGGCGTGCCGCGAACGCCCCTCACCTCCCGAATCCCGCGCTCCCCTGCTGGCGTCCCGGAACCCGGGGCGACCCCACCCAACCCCCCCCAAGGAGTCACGGATGCCCGATGCCGGGCCCTCCCCCCTTCGATCCAGCCTGCCCGGCGCGGCGGCCCGGCTCGGGGCCCAGGTCCTCGCCGCCGCCGAAGCCCGTGCCGAGGCCGGAGCCCTCGCCCCGGTGCGGCCACCGGCCGTTCCCCCCGATGCCCCCGCGCCCCTCGGCACCGACGTTCCCACCGGCGTCCGGCCCGAGTGGGCGCGGGCCCTGCGCGGTCCCACCGGCCTCGGCACGGCGGGACTGGCCCTGACCCCGCGGGAGGAGCCCCCGGCGGTCACCCGCCAGCCGCCCGCGGACGCCCTGGTGATCCCGGGCCTCTACTGGCACCCCGTCCCCGAGCCCGACCCGGTGCGGGTGGACGAGGTCAGCCGGCGGATCAAGTCCTGGGCGGTCGACGAGGTGCAGCTCTACCCCGACGACTGGGAAGGAGAGTTCGACGGGTTCTCCGTCGGGCGCTACATGGTGGCCTGCCACCCGGACGCGCCGACCGTCGACCACCTCATGGTCGCCACCCGCCTGATGGTGGCCGAGAACGCGGTCGACGACTGTTACTGCGAGGACCACGGGGGCTCGCCCATCGGTCTGGGCGGGCGGCTCCTCCTCGCGCACACCGCCCTGGACCCGCTCCACTCGACGGCGGAGTACCAGCCGGCGTGGGCGGGGTCGCTCCACGCGGACGCGCCCCGGCGCGCCTACCGCTCCGCCATGGAGCACTTCGTCCGGCAGGCGTCCCCCTCCCAGGCCGACCGGTTCCGGCACGACATGGCCCGACTGCACCTGGGCTACCTCGCCGAGGCCGCATGGGCCGAGACGGACCACGTCCCGGAGGTGTGGGAGTACCTGGCGATGCGCCAGTTCAACAACTTCCGCCCCTGCCCGACCATCACCGACACCATCGGCGGCTACGAACTCCCCGCCGATCTGCACGCCCGACCGGACATGCAGCGGGTGCTGGCGCTCGCCGGCAACGCCAGCACCATCGTCAACGACCTGTACTCCTACACCAAGGAACTCGCCAGTCCCGGGCGGCACATGAACCTGCCCGTGGTGCTGGCCGATCGGGAGTGCCTCTCGGAGAGGGACGCCTATCTGAAGGCGATCGAGGTCCACAACGACCTCATGCGCGGCTTCGAGGCCGCGTCCGCCGAACTGGCCGAGGCCTGCCCCGTCCCGCACGTGCTCCGCTTCCTGAGGGGAGTGGCCGTGTGGGTCGACGGCAACCACTACTGGCACCAGACCAACACCTACCGCTACAGCCTGCCCGATTTCTGGTAAGAACGGATTCATCTGTGACCAACACCGAGCTCCCCACCCTCGACGGCACCTCCGCGTTCGTCCCCGCACCGGCGACGCCGTACCAGGGGGACATCGCCCGTTACTGGAACGCCGAGGCGAGGCCCGTGAACCTGCGCCTCGGTGACGTCGACGGTTTGTACCACCACCACTACGGCATCGGCGCCGTCGACCACGCCGCCCTCGGCGACGTCGAGGACAGCACGTACGAGAAGAAGCTGATCGCAGAGCTGCACCGGCTGGAGTCGGCGCAGGCCGAGGTCCTCCTGGACCACCTCGGGGCGGTCGCGCGCGAGGACACCCTGGTCGACGCCGGCTGCGGCCGGGGCGGCTCCAGCGTCATGGCCCACCAGCGCTTCGGCTGCAGGGTCGAGGGGGTCACCCTCTCCTCCGCGCAGGCCGAGTTCGGCAACCGGCGCGCGAAGGAGCTGGGGATCGAGGACCACGTGCGCGCACGGGTCTGCAACATGCTCGACACGCCCTTCGAGAAGGGCAGCGTCACGGCCTCGTGGAACAACGAGTCGAGCATGTACGTCGACCTGGACGACCTCTTCGCCGAGCACGCCCGGTTCCTGAAGGTCGGCGGCCGGTACGTGACCATCACCGGCTGCTGGAACCCGAAGTACGGCCAGCCCTCGAAGTGGGTCTCCCAGATCAACGCGCACTTCGAGTGCAACATCCACTCCCGGCGGGAGTACCTGAGGGCGATGGCCGACAACCGTCTGGTTCCGCAGGCCGTCGTCGACCTGACGCCGGACACCCTGCCCTACTGGGAGCTGCGGGCCACGTCCTCGTTGGTCACCGGCATCGAGGAGGCGTTCATCGAGTCGTACAAGGACGGCTCCTTCCAGTACGTCCTGATCGCCGCCGACCGGGTCTGACGCGCACCGGTCGCCGTCGAGGGGCGGGGTCCGTCTCCCGACGGGCCCCGCCCCTCGGATCATGCGGCCGGAGCGGTCGCCTTCTCGTTCTCGACGGCCGGTGCGGCCACCGCCTCGACGCGGGGTGCCCGAGCGGCCCGCAGACCGAAGCGGGCGATGACGGCGACCAGGGCGAAGGCGGTGGCGCCGACCCAGAAGGTGAGGGTGAAGCCGGATTCGGCGGGCAGGGCGGGGACCCCGGCGGGCAGGTGCTCGATCGTCCGCGAGGCCAGGATCGTGGTGACGACGGCGCTGCCGATCGCACTGCCGGTGGAGCGGGAGATGGAGTTGATGCCGTTGGCGATGCCGCTCTGGTGGTGCGGGACGCTCGCCATGATGACGGCGGGCATGGCCGCGTACCCGAAGCTGACGGCCGCGCCGACGATCACCCCGGCGCCGATCACCGATGCGGTGTGGCCGTGGTCGAGGGCGAGCCAGCCGAAGCCGACGGCGCCGAGGCCGGCGGCCAGGGCGAGTGCCGTGCGCGGGCCGCGGTGCCGGACGATCAGGCCGCCGATGGGGGAGGCGAGCAGGGAGACGATCGCGCCGGGCAGCAGGAACTCCACGGAGGCCCGGAGGACGGACGCGCCGAAGCCGTAGCCGGTGAGGGCCTCGGGCATCTGGACGAGGTAGGAGACCCCGAGGAAGTTCGCGAACATGCCGAAGCCGACGAGGACACCGGCCGCATTGGCCATGAGGACCGGGCGGTGCACGAACATCCGCATGTCGACGAGGGGCTCGCGGACCTTCAGCTCGGTGAACACCCAGACGACGGCCATGACGGCCGCACCCGCGAAGCTGCCCAGGGTGCGGCCGGAGGTCCAGCCCCACTCGTGGCCCTGCGAGATCGGAAGCAGGAGCAGCAGCAGGGTGATGCCGAGCGTCAGCGCGCCGAGGAGGTCGGTTCGACCGCCGGTCTTCAGACGGGTCGCGGGGACCAGGAGGACGACGGCGAGCAGGGCGAGCGCGGCGAAGCCGGTGGCCATCCAGAAGGCGCTGCGGTAGTCGGCGTCGGAGCCGGAGGTGAGCAGGCCCGTGGCGACGAGTGCGAGGCCGCTGCCGAAGGCCAGGGTGCCGCTGACGAGGGACATCGCGCCGGGCAGCTTCTGCGGACGGACCTCCTCGCGCAGCACGGAGAGCGCCAGCGGGAAGATCGCGGTGGCGGCGCCCTGGAGGACCCGGCCCAGGATCAGCAGGGGGAGCGAGGTCGCCAGGGCCGCGACGATCGAGCCGGCGACCATGACGCCGAGGACGGCGACCAGGGTGGGCTTCTTGCCGTGCTGGTCACCGAAGCGGCCGAGCAGCGGGGTGAAGACGGCGGCGGAGAGCAGCGTGGCGGTGGTCACCCAGCTCACGTTCGCGGTCGTCGTGCCCAGGTCGGCGCGGATGAGGCCGAGGATCGGGACCGGCAGGGTCTGCATCATCGACACGACCATGGCGGCGAGGCTCAGGGCGAAGACGACGAGCGTCTCGCGCCGGGGATCGACCGTGGACGGGGGATTCTCGTGACTCATGGGTGGATGCCTTCTCAGTGCTTCACGGCGTGGATGTTTGATGTCATCAAGTAATGCGATGACGTTAGGCCGGGAAGGTTGAGGTGGTCAAGTAAATACTTGAGGCCCTTAAGTAAACAATTGATAATGTCAAGGATCCTGAGTAGGGTCGACCTATGAGCGCGACGACCCCCGAGACGCCCACCAAGCTCCAGCTGCTGGAGCTCCTCGCCGCCATCGGCACGGCCCAGTGGCGCGACTTCGCCGCGGCCGCGGCCCACCACGGGCTCACGTCCACCCAGGCCAAGGTCCTCGCCCAGCTGAACGGCCCCCTGCCGATGCGCGCGCTCGCCACCCTGCTGGTCTGCGACGCCTCCAACGTCACCGGGATCGTGGACCGCCTGGAGGGACGCGGCCTGGTGCGCCGCGAGCCCGACGCCTCCGACCGGCGCGTCAAGAACGTGGTGGCGACGGACGAGGGCCGGGAAGTCATCCGACGGGTCCGCGAGGAGATGCAGACGACCCACGGTGCGCTGGACACCCTCGGCGCGGAGGACGGGGCGACCCTGTACGCCCTGCTCGCCCGGCTGCGCCCGGGCATGGAAAAGGACGCCTGAGGGGCGGGGCCCGCCCAGACGTCCGTACCGCCGGTTCAGTCCCGGCGCTCCCCGAAGGCCTCCAAGAGGTGCTCGGCGGCCAGGGTCGCCGTCAACCGACCGTCCCTGACCTGCTGCTCCAGGACGGGAGCCAGGTCCCGCACCGCCGGGTCGCCGTGCAGCCGACGCAGCAACTCGTCGCGCACCATCGTCCAGGTCCAGTCGACCTGCTGGTCCTGCCGCTTGGCCGTCAGACGGCCGGTCGAGTCGAGCAGGGTGCGGTGCTGTTGCAACCGGCCCCAGACCTCGTCCAGCCCCGCCGACTCCCGTGCGCTGCAGCTGAGGACCGGTGGCGTCCAGAACGCCTCGGCGCCGTGCATCAGGCGCAGCGCACCCGCCAGCTCGCGCGCGGCGGCGCGGGCATCGCGCTCGTGCGGGCCGTCCGCCTTGTTCACGGCGACCACGTCGGCCAGTTCCAGGACGCCCTTCTTGATGCCCTGGAGCTGATCGCCCGTACGGGCCAGGGTGAGCAGCAGGAAGGAGTCGACCATGTCGGCCACGGCGGTTTCCGACTGGCCCACGCCCACCGTCTCCACCAGCACCACGTCGTAGCCGGCGGCCTCCAGGACGACCATCGATTCACGGGTCGCCTTGGCGACCCCGCCCAGGGTGCCGGCGCTGGGGGAGGGGCGGACGAAGGCCGCCGGGTCGACGGCCAGCCGCTCCATCCGGGTCTTGTCGCCGAGGATCGAGCCGCCCGTACGGGTCGACGAGGGGTCGACGGCGAGCACGGCCACCCGGTGGCCGAGCCCGGTCAACATCGTCCCGAACGCGTCGATGAAGGTCGACTTGCCGACGCCGGGCACCCCGCTGATCCCGATCCGCACGGCCTTCCCGCTGCGCGGCAGGAGCTCGGTGAGGAGCTCCTGCGCGAGCACCCGGTGCTGGGGGCGGGTCGACTCGACGAGGGTGATCGCCCGCGCGATCACCGCACGCTTCCCGTCGAGCACGCCCTTCACATAGGCGTCGAGACCGATCACAGGTCGTGCCCGAGGTCCGTCGCGAGCCGTGTCACCAGGTCGTGGGCAGCGTCCGGGATCACCGTCCCCGGCGGGAACACGGCTGCCGCCCCCATCTCCAGGAGCGTCGCCACGTCCTGCGGCGGAATGACGCCGCCGACCACGATCATGATGTCCTCGCGGCCCTCCGCCGCCAGCTCCTCGCGGAGCGCCGGCACGAGGGTGAGGTGCCCCGCGGCGAGCGAGGAGACCCCGACGATGTGCACGTCGGCCTCGACGGCCTGGCGGGCCACCTCGGCGGGGGTCTGGAACAGCGGGCCGACGTCCACGTCGAAGCCCAGGTCGGCGAAGGCGGTGGCGATCACCTTCTGTCCGCGGTCGTGCCCGTCCTGACCCATCTTGGCGACCAGGATGCGCGGTCGGCGCCCCTCGGCCTCGCCGAAGGCGTCGACCAGGCTCCGGGTGCGCTCGACGGACGGGGACTCGCCGGCTTCGTTGCGGTACACACCGGAGATCGTACGGATCTGGCCGGCGTGCCGTCCGTAGACCTTCTCCAGGGCGTCCGAGATCTCGCCGACGGTGGCCTTCGCCCGGGCGGCGCGCACGGCGAGCTCCAAGAGGTTGCCGTCGCCGCCGGCGGCCCGGGTGAGGGCGTCGAGCGCGTCCCGGCAGGCGGTCTCGTCGCGTTCCTCGCGCAGCCGCCGCAACTTGGCGATCTGCTGCGCGCGGACGGAGGAGTTGTCGACCTTGAGGACGTCGATCTGCTCGTCGGAGGAGACCCGGTACTTGTTCACGCCGATCACCGGCTGGCGTCCGGAGTCGATCCGTGCCTGGGTGCGGGCCGCGGCCTCCTCCACGCGCAGCTTGGGGATGCCGGCGTCGATCGCCTTGGCCATGCCGCCGGCCTGCTCGACCTCCTGGATGTGCTGCCAGGCGCGGCGGGCCAGGTCGTGGGTGAGCCTCTCGACGTAGGCGCTTCCGCCCCACGGGTCGATGGTCCGACAGGTGCCCGACTCCTGCTGGATGAGCAGCTGGGTGTTGCGGGCGATCCGGGCGGAGAAGTCCGTCGGCAGCGCGAGGGCCTCGTCGAGGGCGTTGGTGTGCAGCGACTGGGTGTGGCCCTGGGTCGCCGCCATGGCCTCCACGCAGGTCCGCGTGACGTTGTTGAAGACGTCCTGTGCGGTCAGCGACCAACCGGAGGTCTGCGAATGGGTCCGCAGGGAGAGCGACTTGGCGTTCTGCGGATCGAACTGCCGGACCAGCTTGGCCCAGAGGAGCCGGGCCGCGCGCAGTTTGGCGATCTCCATGAAGAAGTTCATGCCGATCGCCCAGAAGAACGACAGCCGCGGGGCGAAGGCGTCCACGTCGAGCCCGGCCGCCCGACCGGCGCGGATGTACTCGACGCCGTCGGCGAGCGTGTACGCCAGCTCCAGGTCGGCCGTCGCGCCCGCCTCCTGGATGTGGTAGCCCGAGATGGAGATGGAGTTGTAGCGCGGCATCCGCTGCGAGGTGTAGGCGAAGATGTCGGAGATGATCCGCATCGAGGGCCCCGGCGGATAGATGTAGGTGTTGCGGACCATGAACTCCTTGAGGATGTCGTTCTGGATGGTCCCGGCCAGCTTCTCGGGCGGCACGCCCTGTTCTTCGGCGGCCACGATGTACAGCGCGAGGACCGGGAGGACGGCGCCGTTCATCGTCATCGACACCGTCATCTTGTCCAGCGGGATGCCGTCGAACAACTGGCGCATGTCGTAGATCGAGTCGATGGCCACGCCCGCCATGCCGACGTCGCCGGTGACGCGCGGGTGGTCACTGTCGTAACCGCGGTGCGTCGGCAGGTCGAAGGCGACCGACAGGCCCTTCTGGCCGGCTGCGAGGTTGCGCCGGTAGAAGGCGTTCGACTCCTCGGCCGTGGAGAAGCCCGCGTACTGACGGATCGTCCAGGGCTGGTTGACGTACATCGTCGGGTACGGGCCGCGCAGGTACGGGGCGATGCCCGGGAAGGTGGCGAGGAAGTCCAGGCCCTCCAGGTCCTGCCCGGTGTAGAGCGGCTTGACGGCGATGCCCTCCGGGGTTTCCCACAGCAGGTCGTCACCGCCCGCGGCCTTCTTGACGGCCGAGCGCCACTCCTCGGGTCCGCCGCCGGCGGTCGGCGTCCCGAGCTCGATCCCGGAGAAGTCGGGGATGGACATCAGGACACTCCCATGCGGTCGAGGGCGGTGGAGAGCAGGGCGACGGCGTCGCAACCGGCGAAGACGTAGGTGTCGACGCCGGAGTACGCCCCGGGGCGCCCGGCGAGGAGGACGTGCTCGGCCCCGGCTGCCCGCAGCTCGGCCGCGGCGGCCTCCGCCCCCTCCGCGTAGAGCGCGTCGCTGGAGCAGAGACAGGCCTCGCTGGCGCCGCTCTCCTCGAAGGTGCCCTCGGCGACGGCCTCGATGCCGCCGGCCTGGAAGAGGTTGGTGGCGAAGGCGAGCCGGGCCGAGTGCGCCGCCGCCGGGCCGAGCGTGGCCAGGTAGACGCGGGGGCGGGCGCCGGTCGCCGCGAGGTGGGCGTCGGAGCGGGCGCGCAGTGCCTCGTACGCCTCGTCCCGGCGGACGCGGGGGAGTCCTCCGGCGGGCGGCTCGGGGGCGGGCGCCCGGTCGACGGGCTTCTCGGCGAGGTGCGGGAACTCGCTGACGCCGGTGATCGGTTCGCGGCGGGTGGCGAGCTTGGCGCTGCGCGCGGACCAGGTCGCGGCGAGCCGCTCGCCGACGAGGCCGGAGCGGAGCGCCGCCTCCTGGCCCCCGGCGTGCTCGATTTCCTGGAAGAACTGCCAGGCGGCGTGGGCGAGTTCGTCCGTGAGGCGTTCCACGTACCAGGAACCGCCGGCCGGGTCGATCACCCGGGACAGATGGGATTCTTCGATGAGGATGGTGGAGGTGTTGCGGGCGATCCGGCGCGCGAAGGCATCGGGCAGGCCGAGCGCCTCGTCGAAGGGGAGCACGGTGACGCTGTCGGCGCCGCCCACTCCGGCGGCGAGCGTCGCCACCGTCGTGCGCAGCATGTTCACCCAGGGGTCGCGGCGCGTCATCATCACCGGCGAGGTCACGGCGTGCTGGCGCTGTGCGCCCGCTTCGGGGGCGCCGCAGGCCTCGGCCACCCGTGCCCAGAGGCGGCGCGCGGCGCGCAGCTTGGCGATCGTCAGGAACTGGTCGGCGGTGGCCGCGTAGCGGAACTCCAACTGTCCGCACGCCTCCGCGACGGACAGTCCGGCCCCGGTCAGACCGCGCAGGTAGGCGACGCCGGTGGCGAGCGAGCAGCCCAGCTCCTGCGCGGCCGAGCCGCCGGCCTCGTGGTACGGCAGGACGTCCACGGTCAGCGCCCGCAGCCCCGGGTGGCGGTCGGCGCAGCGGCGCGCGAGACCGGTGACGGACGCGAGGTCGTAGGAAGGTCGGCCGGTGCGGGCCTCGTGGCCCAGCGGGTCCGCACCCAGGTTGCCCCGGGCCGCATCGGCGGCGACGCCCCGCTCCTCGTACAGCTGGAAGAGTCGTTCGGCGGCTGCCTCCGTTTCCTCGCCGGCGTCGAGGGCGACGGGGGCGAGGTCGAGGTAGACGCCGTCGAGGACGGTGCCCAGTGCGGAGACCGGGATGCCGGTGCCGCCGACGCCCAGCCAGAGGGAGGTGACGCCGTTCTCCAGGTCGGAGAGGACCGCCTCGCCGTCGGGGGCGACATGGCGCTGGCGCACGTCCCAGCCGGAGGCCGTGTTGCCCTCGGCCCGTCCGCCCCGCACGAAGGGGGCGAAGCCGGGGAGCCCGGCCGCGGGGGCGGCGTCGCGCGCGGTGTAGAGCGGGCGCGTGGTGAGGTCGTCCTCCAGCACGGTGGACAGGGCGTCCTCGGCGGCGTCGCCGGAGACCTCCTTGCCCGACTTGCGCAGGACACCTGCCACGAGGTGTTGCCACTGTTCGTGTGGCGCGTCTGGGAATTCGGACGCCAGGGAAAGCCCGTCGTCAGGGAGGACCGTCATGCTCGGATGCTAGGTGAGATCAACAAAGGAGCAGGAGGGCGTACGACTGTGACCTTCTTCTCTTCGCCCGAACGAGATAGGTTAGGCTTACCTAAGTTTACCTTGGTTTCTTCCTCGTCCTCCCGGGAGCACCCGCATGCGACCCTGCACGATCCGGGCCCCACGGCCCACCCCCGCCGAACGCGTCCTCTCGATCCTGACCGCGGCCCGCTCCATGACCGTCGTCACCGACGGACTCCGGCGCGAGGCGCACCGCCCGGACGCCATCGGACCGATGGGGCACATCCACCTCCACGACCCCGCGGAGGACTGCCCCGGCGCAGGAACCGCGCGCATCCCCGTCCGCCTGGAACTCACCGACATCGCCCCCGCCCCGGTGCGCCAACGCCTGCGCGCCCGCGTCACCCTGACGGGCCTGCTCTCCGCCCCGTACGTCGAGGAGGCCGCCACCAGCATCTGCATGGAGTTCGGCCAAGCACTCCTCGAAGACGACGAAGGCCGGGTGTTCATCGGCCTCGAAGAGATCCGGGGCGCGGAGCCCGACCCCCTGGCCCTCCACGAGGCGGGCGCGCTCACCCATCTGGCCGACCGGCACGCCGAACTCGTCCCGCTGCTGCTGCGCCTCGTCCGACCGCGCCCCGCCCGGGACACCGTCCGCGTCCTGCCCCTCGCCCTCGACCGGTACGGAATCACCCTGCGCCTCGAACACCGCACCGGGCACCACCAGGACGTCCGGCTGCCCTTCGCCGCCCCCCTCACCCGCATCGACCAGGCCGGCCCCCGCATCAGGGCTCTCCTCGCCGCGGCACGCCGCGCTTCCCACCTGCCGGTCTGAGACCCGGCCCGGCCGACGGGTCGAGATGCCGGAGCACCGGGCCGGGCGAAGAATGGATGGGACCGGCCCGCACGACGTCGGTGCCGCAACAGCTCGGGGACCTCCCTACCCGGACACGAACGCCATGAACGCAGGAAGCCCGGCCTCGGGCCGGTCCGTACCCGCCGGAGGCGTCCTCCACCGACTCGGCCACTGGTGCGCCCGCCACTTCGTCGTCGTCATCGCCCTGTGGCTGGCGGCCGTCGCGGGACTCCAGATCGCCGACCGTGCCGTCGGGGGGCAGTTCTCCGACGACTTCGTCCTCCCCGGCGTACAGTCGGCCGAAGGGCTCGACGTCCTGAAGACACACGACCCCGCCGTCGGTGGATACGGGGCCCAGATCGTCCTCAACCGCCCTTCCGGTCCCCTGACCCAAGAGGCCTCCGCGGTCAACTCCACCGTCGCCAACCTGCAGAAGCTGCCCGACGTCCTCAGCGCCCAGAACCCCCTCCCGCCGCCCGGTACCACCCCGCCCGCGCTCCCGGCCGGGACGCCCAACACCGGCCCGCTCTCCACCGACGGGAAGACCGCGTACATCACCGTCCGCTTCAGCGTGCCGCCCTCTACCCTCGGCAGCGACTACCTCAACGGCGTCGACACCGCGGTACAGCCGCTCCGGGACGCCGGCGTCACCGTCGAGTACGGCGGAACCCTCGGAGAGCTCGCCCGCCCCCAGGCCGATGACCGCAGCAGTGAAGCCATCGGCTTCGCCGTCGCGATCCTGGTCCTCCTCGTCGGCTTCGGCAGCGTCATCGGCGCCGTCCTCCCCCTGATCACCGCACTCCTCGGCGCGATCTGCGGACTCGGCATCCTCGGCCTGGTGGCCGCCGGCTTCACCTTCAGCACCGTCTCACCCACCCTGGCCACCATGATCGGCCTGGGCGTCGGCATCGACTACGCCCTGTTCCTCATCACCCGGCACCGCCAGAACCTCATGAACGGCCACGATCCCGCCGAAGCGGCCGGCTTCGCGACCGCCACCAGCGGCCGTGCCGTCCTCGTCTCCGGATGCACCGTCATCATCGCCCTCTCCGGGCTGTGGGTCTCCGGAATCACCTTCATCGGCAAACTCGGCCTCGCCGCCGCCTTCACGGTGGTCACCGCCGTACTCGCCGCGCTCACCCTCGGCCCGGCCATGCTCGGACTCGTCGGCCGCCGCATCGACCGCTACCACCTGCGCAAGCCCGTGGCCGAGACCGACGCGAAGCCGGGAGAGCCCGCACACGGCACCTGGCACCGGTACGCCCAGCGCGTCGAACGACGCCCCTGGTGGTTCCTGACCGGCGGCGTCCTCATCCTCCTGGTGCTGGCGTTCCCCCTGCTCTTCATCCAACTCGGCCACATCGGAGACGGCGCCGACCCCGAGTCCTTCACCGACCGGAGGGCGTACGACCTGATCTCCGAGGCCTTCGGTCCCGGCGCGAACGGGCCGCTCACCCTCGTCGTGGACCAGACGGCGGTCCCCGACGCCGACCGGGCCGCACTCGGCACCGCACTCCAACAGGCACTGGCCAAGGTCCCCGACGCCGCCTACATCACCCCGCTCCAGACCACCCCCGACGGAGACGTGCTCATCGGCACCGCCTACTCGGTGGCCTCCCCGCAGGACGAGAAGACGACCGAGCTGACCAACCACCTGGTCGACGAGGTCCTCCCGCAGGCCGTGACCGGCACCGACGCCCAGACCTACGTCACCGGCACCACGGCGGCCCAGGTCGACTTCCTCGACATCGTCTCCAGCCGACTCCCGCTGATCATCGCCGTCGTGGTGGGCCTCGCCTTCCTCGTCATCCTCGTCGTCTTCCGCGGCCTCCTGGTCGCGGTGAAGGCGGCCGTGCTCAACGTGCTCTCCATCGCCGCCTCGTACGGAGTGCTCGTGGCGGTCTTCCAGTGGGGCTGGGGCGGACCCGCCCTCGGGGTCTCCGGCAAGGTGCCCATCGAGAGCTACGTGCCGATGATGATGTTCGCCATCGTCTTCGGGCTGAGCATGGACTACGAGATCTTCCTGCTGTCCCGGGTCCGCGAGGCCTGGCTGCGCACCGGCGACCCCAAGGGCAGCGTGGCGCACGCCCTGGAGATCACCGCCCGGGTCATCAGCTGCGCCGCACTGATCATGGTCAGCGTCTTCGCCGCCTTCATCATCTCGGACAACATCGTCGTCAAGATGCTCGGCCTCGGCCTCGCCGCCAGCGTCCTCATCGACGCCACCGTGGTGCGCCTGCTGCTGGTGCCCGCCGTGATGACCCTGCTCGGCCGTCACGCCTGGTGGATGCCGGGCTGGCTGGACCGGATCCTGCCGCACTTGGACACCGAAGGCGAAAGCGAGCTCCGAGCCGCGGAGAAGCCCCACTAGGCGCGGCCCCGCCCCCGTGGACGGTGCGCGGACCTGACCGCGGGGGCCATCATGGCTCCATGAAGACGCTCGCCTCAGTGGACGCCCTGGCCGACCGCGCGCACGCCGGTCAGGTGGACAAGACCGGTGCCCCCTACGTCGCACACGTCCGTGCGGTCGCCGCGGGCCTGGAGGCGCTGGGCCGCCCCCACCTGGCCATGGCCGGTCTGTTGCACGACGTCATCGAGGACACCGACTGGACGGCGGAGGGACTGCGTGCCGCCGGGGTGCCCGACGAGGTCGTCGCCCTCGTCGAGGCCGTCACCCACCGGCCGGACACGACCTACGAGGAAGGGCTCCACCGGATCGCGGAGGACCCCGGGGCCACCCTGGTGAAGATCGCCGACAACGCGCACAACAGCCGCACCGACCGGGCCGCAGGACTGCCGCCCGCCCAACGGGAACGGCTCGCCGCCAAGTACCGTGCCGCCCGCGAGATCCTCTGGCCGGCGGCCGACCCCGACGACATCGTGACGATCCTGCGGGTCGTCAACCCCGACCTGCTCGTCGAAGCGGCGAAGACGACCTGATCGGTGGCGCCCGTCCGGACGACGGGGCCCTTCGCCCGGGCGACGGGGGCCTTCGATGCCCCATGCAGTTGCCTTTGAGTTGCGGAGACCGTTGCCCCGCGCGTGACGGGGTGGGGCGCGGGCCGGCGGGCGCGGCGGACGTCCGGGACCGCCGGGCCCGATGTCGGTGGACCGCCGTAGGGTCGGCCGCATGAGCACTTCCGACGAAGTCCGCGCGCTCGCGCTCGCCCTGCCGGAGACCATCGAGAAGGAGGCGTGGTCCATGCCGACCTTCCGGGTCGCCGGGAAGATGTTCCTGACCCTCCCGGACGACGAGACCTCGATGGCCGTCCGCTGCCCGAAGGAGGAGCGCGACGAGCTGGTCCTCGCGGAGCCGGAGAAGTTCTGGATCGCCGGACACGAGGCGTCGTTCGCCTGGGTCCGGGTGCGGCTCGCCGCCGTCGACGACGCGGCGGAGCTCCGGGCGATCGTGGTCGACTCCTGGCGGCAGACCGCCCCGCCCCGGCTGCTCGACGGCCATCCGGAGCTCACGGCCCCCGCGTAGCCCGCGGCACCCGCGCGTCCTCCGTACCGATCCGGTCGGCCCGCTCCCCGCGCCCCCGTGCGGGGCCCCGGAGCCGCGCCGCCGCGGCCCGGGGACCGGCCCGCCGGTCACAGCGGTTCCGGCGTGACCTCCCGGTAGGCCGCACGGAGTTCGGCGAGGACGGGATCGTCCTCGGGGAACGTCAGCGCGTCGACGGCGCGCACCGCGCGGACCCCGATCGCGGCGTTGGTGGCGAACACCGCCCGCATCGCACCGAGACCGGTCGTGTGTACCCGCCGCACCACGGAGCCCGGCCGGGCCCGCCGCAGCAGCTCCATGGTCACTCCGGGCAACACCTCGGCCTCCGGCCACACCACCCGGCCGTCGCCGTCCACGAACCCCACGTTCCAGGTGCAGCCCTCGGACAGCGCGGCACCCACCGCCGGGCCCGCCGGCCGACCCCGCCCGTCCGCCGCGCCGGACGGGAGGCCGCCGCGCGCCCCGGTGCCCCCGGGCCCGGTGCCCCCGGGCCCGGTGCCCCCGGGCTCGGTGCCCCCGGGCTCGGTGAACAGGACGTCGTCGAAGCCCGCACTGCGGGCCGCGCGACGCAGCGCGAGTTGGCCGAACAGCGCGACGTGCTTCACCTCCGGGAGGTCGCGGCGGTACGGCCGGGTCGCCACCCGCAGTGGTGGCGGGAACAGCGCGCCGGCCGGCCGCATGGTGACCAGCACGTGTGGCTCCGCGCCCTCCGCCGGACGGCCGATGTCCAGCGCAGGGTCGAAGACGGTGACCCGGACGTTCTGCGGCTCCGGCCCGCGGGGCACCGCCGCACGGACGTACGACCGGACCCGCTCCGGGTCGAGGGGCGTTCCGAAGACCGCCGCGCAGTCGCGCACCAGCCGGTCGAGGTGCAGGCTGAGCCCCCGGACCGCACCGTCCGCCACCCGGAGGGTGGTGAAGTGGCCGTAGGTGGTGAGGGCGAGGGCCGTGGTCTGGGCGACGGTGGCCGGAGCGCCGTTGACAGTTGCCATGACCCCAGTCTGGCCCGGACGCAGGGCACCGCGGCGCACCGGCGGCCGAAACCGAAGCCCTCCTGCCCGTCCTGACCCTGTTGTCCCTTCCGTCCGGCCCGTCGTGCGGACCGGTGACCCGGCCATCCGACCGGGCGTCCCGTTTCCCCGGCACGTTACTTGCTGGTACGCCATGATGCTGCCGGCCACATCCACGTGCGTTCCACACGACCGGGGGCTGAGGCAGCGGTGACGACTTCCCGTCCCGAGGCAACGACGAGGGTGCACGCGTTCCGGGACGACGCCCTCGGCGAGCACGACGCGGTGGGTCTCGCCGCGGCGATCCGACGCGGCGAGATCGGCGCCGCCGAGGCCGCGCGGGACGCGGCGGAGCGCGTGCGGGCCGCCGCGGACCGGCTGCACGCCGTCCAGGTGCGCGCCGCCGACCCGACGGCCGCCGGCAGCCACGCCGAGCCGGTCCGCAACCCGTGGAACACCGGCCACTCCGCCGGGGGTTCGTCCGGCGGCAGCGCCGCACTCGTGACGGCCGGTGCGGTGCCGATCGCCCACGCCAACGGCGGCGACTCGATCCGCGTCCCGGCGGCGTGCTGCGACCTGGTGGCACTGAAGCCCACCCGCGGCCGGGGCGTCCGCAACGCGCAGAGCCGTCAGCTCCCGATCGACCTGGTGGTGGACGGCGTCGTCTCCCGCTCGGTGCGGGACACCGCCGCCTTCCCGGCGGTCGCCGAACGCCACTGGCGCAATCCGCAGTTGCCGCCGGTCGGCCTCGTCGAGGGACCCTCCGGGCGCCGGCTGGGGGTCGGTCTGCTGCTCGACTCCCCGAACGGTGTCACCGCCGACGCCGCCACCCGGGCGGCGGTCAACGGGACCGCGCAGAGCCTGGAACGGCTCGGCCACACGGTGGAACCGGTGCACCCGGCCATCGACCCGCGGTTCACCGACGACTTCCTCGCTGGAGACCTGCCGGTGGGCGTGATGTTCTCGGCCCGGTGCCGAACGAACCCTGCACGACGTGGCGTTCACGCTGGAGGCAGAGCAGCCGTTCCGGCGGATCCAGGATGCCTGAGACGTGTCGGGGCGCCCGAGTGCTGCCGTCTGCTGCCGTTGACGGCAGGGGCGGCAGGAGCGGTGGCCCTGGGGGCGTCCGCCCGGCGTGGGGGTGCGGCGGAGCCGACCACCGGGGCCCCGGCACCCCCGTTCACCCCGGGGCGCCGGTGGTTCGCGGTACCGAGTATTCCGCCCGGCCCTCCGGCTTTCCAGGGACGGATCATGCAGATAATGGGACCGGTCCCGGATGCCCGGGCCCGCCCCGCACGGTTGCGGGGCGCCGTACCCACGAAAGCTGCCGCATGCGACTCCCGGCCGGTGACCGAGACCGCCTGAGGACGATCCTCCGGGGCCGCCGGGCCGCGCTCGACCCCGTTGCCGCCGGCTTCCCCGCGCGTCGCCCCGGCCCCGGGCGCCGCGCCGCCGGGCTGAGCCAGGAGCAGATGGACCTGCTGTTGAACCGGACGGCGGGCACCTACAACCGGTTCGAGAACGGCCAGCTCGCCCACCCCGCCACCGACTTCCTCACCGCCGTCGCCCGGATCCTCCGCCTCGACGAGCAGGAATGGGCGTTCCTGTGGCAGCTGACCCGCCGGGAGCAGCCGCCGCACCCCCTGCACAGCAGCTCCGGCATGTCGGTGTCCCCGGTGTGGCAGCGGATCCTCGACCGGGTCGGCGACTCCGTCGGGTTCGTCCACGACGCCGAGTGGAACGTCCTCGCCCACAACGACGGGTTCCGCCGGCTCTTCCCGGGCGCCCGGGCCCCGGACAACATGATGCGCTACATGCTGCTCGACCCCGGGGCGCGGACCCGGGTGCTGACCCACTGGGAGACCCAGTGGGCCCCCGCGATGATGCCGCACCTCAAGCACGTCGCGGCGCTGCGCCGCGACAACGCGGGCCTCGCCCGGCTCGAACGCGACGTGCTCCGCGACCCGGTGGCCGGACCGCTCTACCGGGCCTGCGCCTCGGCGCCGATCCCCTTCTACGACGGTTCAGAGCTCCCGGTGCGTCACGCGGTCCTGGGGCCGGGCCGGCTGACCACCTGTCTCGCCGACCTGACCGCCTCCCCCGGGGCCCGCCTGAACATCAGCCTGTTCACCGCCGACCCGGATCCCGACACCGGCACCTCCTCCGACTCCGTCGCCGACTTCGACACCCGCACCGACCGCGCCACCGCGACCAGTGCCGGTGCCGATTCCGGCTCCTCCGGCGTCCTCGTGGTGCGCCCTGGTGGCCACGGCCCGGCGGCGTGACGATGCCGGCATGACCGACGCCGTCCCGCCCGCGTCCGACTCCGCCGCCCGGACACCCACGCCCGGCGGCACCTCACCGCAGGGGAGAGCGTGAACGCGGGTACGCCCTGGCGGGCGGCCTCGTCGAGAGCCCCGGGAACGTCCGCGCCCGAAACCTCGTGGAAGCCTCCGTCGGTCACCCTGTGCAGAACCGTGCCGGTGCGTCCTCCCGGTCCGGGTCGCTCCCGCCGGTCCGTGCGTGATCAGCCTGTGTCCGGGGGCTCGGCGGCTCGCTTGTTGGAGCAACTGCAGGGGCCTTCGACGCCCCTCAGGACCCATGGGCCGAGATCCAGCCCATCAGCTCCGCCGGGCGGTTGGTGATGACGCCGTCGACCCCGAGCTCGTCCAGCGCCTTCCAACGGGTCGGAGCGTCCACCGTCCAGACGTTCACCGCGACCCCCGCCGCGTGCAGCTCTTCGACCAGCTCCGGGCGGGTGGACAGACCCCGGTCCGAGACGTTGTACGAGGCCAGGTGCAGGTCCTTCGCGACGGCGACCGGATCGGCGTCCGGCGCGTCGCGCAGCAGACCCAGCGGCAGCTCGGGCGCCAGTGCGCGGACGTGCCGCAGCGACGGGACGTCGAAGCTCTGGACGAAGACCCGGTCGGTCATGTCCGCGGCCCGGACCTCCCGCACGATCCGGCCCACCTCCTCCTCGCTGTGGGCGCCCTTGACCTCCAGGAGGAGGTTGCCGCCGCGCTCCCGGAGGTCCGCCAGTTGGGCGGCCAGTGTCGGGACGCGAGCACCGGCGTAGGAGGGGGCGAACCAGGAGCCGGCGTCCAGGGCGTCCAGTTCGGCGGAGGTCAAGGAACGGATCGCCCCCGTGCCGTCGGTCGTCCGGTCGACGGTCGAGTCGTGCATGACGTACGGCACGCCGTCCTTGCTGGGTTGGACATCGTCCTCGATCCACGTGGCCCCACCCCGCCGGGCGACCTCTTCGGCGACCAGGGTGTTCTCCGGAGCGGCGGACGAGGCGCCCCGGTGAGCGATGGCCACGAGCGGCTCACCGGCGGCGCGGAGCCAAGGGGGTGCCGAGGGCGGACCCCCGGGCGCCGGCCCAGGGGGCGCGGCATCCGGAGGGGATGGGGCCGGCTCGGCGGACAGAACGGGCGGAGCGGCGAGGATCAGCGTCACGGAGAGCACCGCCTGACCGTGGACCAGGCGGCGGAGGAGGGACCGTCGTGCACCAGGTGGGGGGAGGTGGTTCATGACCAGAGCCTAGGTGTGACTGACGGTCCGACAGGGGTTCCACACCGAGCGACACGTGACGAGGCGACGACCTCCTCGGACCGGGGCGCAGCCACCTCCACGCGGCAGCCGGGGGAGGCGGGCGGGGGGGGGGCCCCCCCCCCCCCCCCGCGCCCCGCCCCGGGCCCCGGGGGCTCGGCGGGGGCC